>NZ_JTLA01000089.1:0-29387 GCF_000799055.1 Ensifer sp. ZNC0028 | reverse complement strand
CTCTGTGCTCGTCACAGAGATCCAGCAGCCGTGCGTCGGCACGGCGGGAAATGCAGTCCTGGCACGTGAACGTCCGGCTTGGTGGGAAAAATCCCTCGCGCCGCGGACGCGGACGCGGCTGGATTCCTGTGACAAGCACAGGAATGAGGGGGCGATGTTGGCGCCGGTCACAAAAAAGGGCCACGCCGCGCCGGCATGGCCCTCTGTTAACGCTGTGGTGTCTTGCCGAAAACCTCGGCCCCGCTCGCCTACTGCGCCTGCATGTGCAGGTCCGCCATCGCCTGCCGCAGATCGTCGATCGGGGTCTGGCCCGCCATCTTCTTGCCTTCCAGTTCCGGCGGCATCTTCCAGCCGGGATCGATGCCTTCCATGTTGGGCAGTTCATGGGCGATGCCCTTGTGGCAGTCGATGCAGGTCGCCTTGCCCGACAGCAGATAGCGGGTGTGGATCTCGGCCGCGCGCTGCGTCTGCTTCTGCAGGTCCATGGCGACGGAGGAATGGCAGTTGCGGCATTCCAGGCTGTCGTTGGCCTTCATGCGCGCCCATTCGTGCTGCGCCAGTTCCAGCCGCTTTTCGAGGAATTTCGACCGGGTGTTGATCGTGCCGAAGATCTTGCCCCAGACCTCCTTCGAGGCCTGCATCTTGCGGGCGATCTTGTCGGTCCACTGGTGCGGCACGTGGCAGTCCGGACAGGTGGCGCGCACGCCCGAGCGGTTGGAGAAGTGGATGGTACGCGTCAGCTCCTGGTAGACGTTGTCGTGCATCTCGTGACACGAGGTGCAGAACTTCTCGGTGTTGGTGAGCTCCAGCGCCGTATTGAAGGCGCCCCAGAACATGACGCCGCCGACGAAGCCGCCGAGCGTGAGGAAGCCGAGGCCGAGCGTCCCCGCCGGCGTCTTCATGATGCCCCAGGCCCAGAGGATGATTGTCCTGATCCAACCGATCATATCGTCACTCGCTTCCGGCCGGCTTGAAGCCCAGTTCGCTCATGTCCTTGAAATTGCTCGGCACCAGCGGGCTGGTGTCGGCCTGCGGCACGTGACAGGCGGTGCAGAAGTAGCGCCGCGGCGAAACGTCGGCGATCATCTGCCCGTCGCGCGTCATGTAGTGGGTGACGCTGATCATCGGCGCGCCCGAATCCTGGGTGAACTCACGCTTGTGACAGGACAGGCACCGGTTGGCATTGACCGAAAGCTCATAGCCCTCGATCGAATGCGGAATGACCGGCGGCTGGTCGGGATAGGCGCGCATCTTGCGCTTGTCGTCGACCACCCATTTCGGCAGCGGTGCCGCCGCCTCCGTCGCCATCTGCGGCGTCGGCCCTTCGAGCTGCGGCACCAGCTTTTCCGCCACTTGGGCGACGGCCGCCGTCGTGGCGAACACCATCAGCCCGGCTGCAAGGGCCATCCAGACCGGCCGTCGCCGGTCAACTCCAGCAGAGGTGCGAAGCGTTGCCGCGTCCACGAACGCCGCACGACAAAAAGACTGCACGGCCCGAGTGAGCCGCATCCACCCTAGAGGGTGACGGGAACGATCTTGACCGCGCATTTTTTGAAATCCGTCTGTTTGGAGATGGGATCGGTGGCGTCGAGGGTAACCTTGTTGATCAGCTGGCTGGCGTCGAACCAGGGTACGAAGACGACGCCGGGCGGCATGCGGTTGCGGCCGCGGATGTCGACGCGCGAGCGGATTTCGCCGCGCCGCGAGACGATGCGCACTTCCATGCCCTGGTTGATGCCGCGCTTGCGCGCATCCTCCGCGTTCATGAACACGCGCGCGCCCGGAAACGCCTTGTAGAGTTCCGGCACCCGCATGGTCATCGAGCCCGAGTGCCAGTGTTCCAGCACGCGCCCGGTCACCAGCCAGGTATCGTATTCGTCGTCGGGAGATTCGGCCGGCGGCTCGTAGGGCACAGCAAGGATGATCGCCTTGCCATCCTTGTTGCCATAGAACTTCACGCCCTCGCCCGGCTTCACATAGGGGTCGAAGCCCTCGCGGTAACGCCAGCGCGTCTCCTGGCCGTTGACGACAGGCCAGCGCAGGCCACGCACCTCGTGATAGGTGTCGTAGGGCGCCAGGTCGTGGCCATGGCCGCGGCCGAAAGTGGCATATTCCTCGAACAGCCCCTTCTGGATGTAGAAGCCGAAGTCCTTGGCTTCGTTGTTGTCGTATTCGGCACTGACGTCGGTGATCGGGAAACGGTCGACTTCGCCGTTCTTGAACAGAACCTCAAACAGCGTCTTGCCGCGATATTCGGGGCTGGCGTCGAGGATTTCCTTCGGCCACACCTCGTCGGTGGTGAAGCGCTTGGAGAACTCCACCATCTGCCAGAGGTCCGAGCGCGCCTCGCCGCGCGCCTGCACCAGCTGGTGCCAGACATGGGTTCGCCGCTCGGCATTGCCGTAGGCCCCTTCCTTCTCCACCCACATGGCGGCGGGCAGGATCAGGTCGGCGCTCATTGCGGTGATCGTCGGATAGGCGTCGGAAACGACGATGAAATTGTCCGGGTTGCGATAGCCCTGCCAGGTCTCGTTGGCGGTGTTCGGGCCTGCCTGGACATTGTTGTTGACCTGCACCCAGTAGAAATTGAGCTTGCCGTCCTTCAGCATCCGGTCCTGCTGCACGGCGTGGTAGCCGGGCTTTTCCGGGATGATACCGTGCGGAATGCGCCAGATTTCTTCGGCGTGTTTGCGATGCTCGGGGTTGGTCACCACCATATCGGCCGGCAGCCGATGGGCAAAGGTGCCGACCTCGCGCGCCGTGCCGCAGGCAGACGGCTGGCCGGTCAGCGAGAACGGGCTGTTGCCGGGCTCGGAGATCTTGCCGGTCAGAAGGTGCAGGTTATAGACCATCTGGTTGGCCCACACACCACGCACATGCTGGTTGAAGCCCATGGTCCAGAGCGACATTACCTTGCGGCTCGGGTCGGCATAAAGCTCGGCCAGCTGCTCCAGGAACTCCGGATCGACGCCGGTCATCTCGGCGGTCTTCTTCAGCGTGTATTCGGAAACGAATTCCTTGAACGCCTCGAAATCCATCGGCTCGGTCTTGCCGGGGTCCTTCGAGTTGGCGGCATTGACCTCGACCGGGTTGTCGGGCCTGAGCCCATAGCCGATGTCGGTGACGCCGCGGGCAAACTTCGTGTGCTTGTTGACGAAGTCCTCGTTGACCTTGCCGCTCTCGATGATGTGGTTGGCGATGTAGTTGAGGATGACGAGGTCGGTGCCCGGCTTGAAGACGATCGGGATATCGGCGAGATCCATGCTGCGATGGGTGAAGGTCGAAAGCACCGCGACGCGCACATGCGGCTGGCCGAGGCGCCGGTCGGCGACGCGGGTCCACAGGATCGGGTGCATCTCCGCCATGTTCGAGCCCCAGAGCACGAAGGCATCGGCGTTCTCGAAATCATCGTAGCAGCCCATCGGCTCGTCCATGCCGAAGGTGCGCATGAAGGCGACCGCGGCCGACGCCATGCAGTGGCGGGCATTGGGGTCGAGGTTGTTGGAGCGGAAGCCCGCCCGCATCAGCTTGGTCGCGGCATAGCCCTCGAAGATCGTCCATTGGCCGGAGCCGAACATGCCGACGGCCGTCGGGCCTTTCTCCTTCAGCACCTTCTTTGCCTGCTCGGCCATGACGTTGAAGGCCTCGTCCCAGCTGACGGGCTCGAACTCGCCGTCCTTGGCATAGGCGCCGCCGCGCTTCCTCAGGAGCGGTGTCGTCAGGCGGTCGTTGCCGTACATGATCTTGGAGAGGAAGTAGCCCTTGATGCAGTTGAGGCCACGATTGACCTCCGCCTGCATGTCGCCGTGGGTGGCGACCACCTGGCCTTCCTTCACGCCAACCATGACGCCGCAGCCCGTGCCGCAGAAGCGACAGGGCGCCTTCGACCACTTGATCTCCAGTGCGTTGACGCCGCCCGGCACCGGCTGTGCGGCGGCGGGCAGCGCAATGCCGGCCGTGGCGGCGGCGATGCCGGCCGCATGGGCCTTCAGAATGTCACGCCGCGTCAGTTCTCCGCTCATGGCTCCTGCCCTTCCTCTTCCATTTCCACATGCTCGAAAACCATGTTGGCCGAGATCACCCCGTCGATGAGCGAGATCTGCGTCAGCCGTTCGCCGAGCGCGCCCGTGCTTCTGCCTTCGATGACGACGACGATCTTGCCGCCGCCATGGCCATGGATTTCGACGTTTTCCATGTCCGCGAGCGTCGCCAGGATCGCTTCGGTGCTCTGCGGCATCGTGGCGACCACGGCGCTCGAAATGTGATAGGGCGTGCCCGCCTTTGCCGTTGCGGCCTCAGACATGAGCCACCTCCAATTCCAATGCCTTCACCGCAATCGCACTCACCGGGCAGCCGCTAATACAGGCGCCGCAGCCGGTGCATCGGTCTTCGTTGATCTCAGGCAGGAACGGCCCGCCGATGCGCGGGCGAAAGCGGATCGCCTGCTCCGGGCAGCTTTCGCCGCAGGACTGGCAAGCAACGTAGCGCCGCGCGAGACAGCTGTCGGTAACAGCGGCGACATGCGGAAAACGCCGCACGTCCATCGCCTCGAAAACAGGCTCCGGACAGGCTTGCGCACAGGCGCCACAGAAGGTGCATTCGCCGCCCGAAAAGTCGACGAAGGGAAGACCGTCCGAAAGACGGATTATGGCGGTGGGACATCGTTCCACGCAGGCGCCGCAACCGGTGCAAGAGGCAAGGCTCAGTTCCGAAACACCCGGCGGGCGGATGCGGACCGGCTTTGCGGCAGCGCGGCCGGTAAAAAGTTCACGGCGTGAAAGAGGTTCGACCTTCATGGCTCGCCCTCAATGCCCGGGCGGGCCCGGCGGGCCGAAGATGATTTGCAGCATCCAGACGAGGAAACCATAGCCGCCGACGATGCCGACGGCGACGATCGGCCAGATGCCGAAGGCGAGCACGAAGAAGGTGATCAGCTCCGCGCGTCGCGAGCGCGGCGACTTTTCGATCGGCTGTGCCTGAACGACTTCCGGCATTCCTGCGTCCCCCAACACAATCCAAGGTAAGATGCGCCACCGGAAATAAAAATCAATCCCGTGACCGGCCGATGACAGATTTTCACCGGACCCCAGAGTAAATGCGAAACAGAAGGGGTCATTGATCTGTGTCAAATTGACAGGAAACAAGAGCCGGTTTCGCCAGAAATTCTCAAGCGCCGCTTCAGCGTAACTTGCGGAGGCCAATCAGCTTTTATGCAGACCGATATATTTCTAGGAATATATCGACTCTCGCCCGATCACCGAGGCCTGCCGGATCCTGCGAATTGAACGGCTATCTTGCCCGCGGCGAAGGCAACCTGCCCCGGCGGCAGGACAAGAGACGCGCGCCCTTGCAACCCTGGGCTTTGCAGCCTACTTCTTGGCGCATGACACAGCTCATCGAAATCGGAACCGCGCGCGTCCTGCACTGCGCTGACAATGGCCCCCTGCTTGCAGCCCCGGGCGACGCCAATGATTTTCTGGGCGACGGCTGGGCGCATGAGGCCGACTTGCTGGCGGTCCCGGTGGAGCGGCTGGGCCCTGATTTTCTCGATCTCTCGACCCGCGTCGCCGGCGAAGTGTTCCAGAAATTCGTCAACTACCGCATGCGGCTCGCCATTGTCGGCGATATCAGCGCCCGGCTCGAAGCCAGCAAGGCGCTGACCGATTTCGTGCGCGAGACGAACAAGGGCACATCCATCTGGTTCGTGCCGGATTTCGAAACGCTTCGCGCCCGGCTCGAGCGCTTGCCGGCCGCCTGAACGCGGTAAAGTCTGGCGACCAGCCCAGATCGATGGGAGGCCACGACGATGAAGCCAGCCGCGACGAACACCGGAAATCGCCCGGCGGTCACGCTGGCGACCGATCGTCTCCTCCTGCGCCCGACAACGCCGGCCGACGCGCAGCGCGCCTTCGAGATCCAGTCGGATTGGGATGTCACGCGCATGCTGCGCATGGCGCAGTTCCCGCCCGATCTCGACGACATGACCGGCTGGTTCGCCGAGCACCCGCAGGAGTGGATCGCCGGCACGGCCTTTCGATTTGCCATCGAGCGCCAAGGCCGCATGATCGGCCTGGTCGATCTTGACGGGATCGACGGCGAAGAAGGCGAACTCGGCTACTGGCTGGAAAAGGCGAGCTGGGGCCAGGGCTACGCCTTCGAGGCGGCAAAAGCGGTGGTGGCCTTCGCCTTCGAGCAGCTCGGGCTCGCGAGGCTGAAAACAGGCCACGCGGCCGACAATCCCGCCTCCGGCAAGGTGCTGCTCAAGCTCGGCTTTCGCCCGCAGCAGGCCATGCGGAAGACCTCCCGCTCAAGGGGCGAAGAGATCCTGCACCAGAGCTACAGCCTCACCTCGCACGCGTGGCGCAATCTGCCGGGCGCCGATCGCTGAGCGGCGCCGCGCCGATTTCGCCCGGCCGGCGTGATCACCGTTCTCCCCCTGGTCCCGGGGTCACAGCCCGTTGTGCGCGCACTCCGCGTAGCGCCCTGCCCGCAATGGCGATCGCCAGCGCAGCCACGGTCAACAGCCCGGCGACTGCAAAGGTTAGCTGCATGCCCCATGCGACCGCCGCCGGTGCGGCTCCGACCATATCGCTTGCCGCAACCGCTGCGGCGAAGACCGCGCCCATGACCGATGCGCCGGTGACGAGGCCGAGATTGCGCGAAAGGTTGAGCAGGCCGGAAACGACGCCGCGCCGGTCGGCGCTGACATCCGCCATGACCGCCGTGTTGTTGGCCGCCTGGAACAGCTGGTAGCCGGGCGTCAGAAGCGCGATCGCCGCGACATAGCCGGCAACGCCAAAGATCCCCGGCAGCAGCACGAGCGCGGCGCAGCCCGCAACCATCGCCGCCAGCCCGACCGTGACCACCGAGCCCGCGCCCAGGCGATCGACGATGCGGCCGGCAACAACGCCCCCAAAGGCCGAGATGACCGGACCGACCGAGAGGACGAGCCCGACCATCGCCGCATCGAGCCCCAGCCCACGCGACAGATAAAACGGCCCGACCACCAGCGTTGCCATCATCACGGTCGAGACCAGCGCATTGGTCGAGAGCCCGCGGCTCAAGGCCGGATCGCGCAACATCACCGGCCGGATCAGCGGTGAGGTTACCCTGGCCTCGACCAGCAGGAACAGCGCAAGCCCCACGGCAGCGACAGAAAGCAGCGCGACGTTGAGCGTCCCGAAGCTGCCCCGCCCCATCGTCATCGCCAGCGCATAGGCGCCGAGCGAAAGCGCGAGCAGCAAGGTGCCGGCGACATCGAAGCCTGGGCGCTCCCTGCCCTCGAGATTTCGGTCTGCGGGCAGATACCGATGGGCAAGTACGAGCGCCACGAGCCCCAGCGG
The DNA here is from genome assembly GCF_000799055.1 of Ensifer sp. ZNC0028. Taxonomy (NCBI): domain Bacteria; kingdom Pseudomonadati; phylum Pseudomonadota; class Alphaproteobacteria; order Hyphomicrobiales; family Rhizobiaceae; genus Ensifer; species Ensifer sp. ZNC0028. The sequence continues at coordinate 22,044 of NZ_JTLA01000089.1, read as the reverse complement.
AACATTGACGAGGAAAATCGCCCGCCAACCGGGGCCGGCGAGCAGCGCACCGCCAAGCGATGGCCCGAGCGCCGTGCCTATGGCCGACATGGTGCCGAGCAGTCCCATGGCGCTGCCGGTCCTTTCCTTCGCCACGGCCTCGCCGACAAAGGCCATGGTCAGCGCCATCATGATCGCAGCGCCGGCGCCCTGTACAGCTCTGGCCGCAACCAGAAGCGCAAAGCCCGGCGTCAGGCCGCAAAGCGTCGAGGCCGCGGTAAAAAGCGCGATGCCGGCAACAAGCAGCCGCCGCCTGCCGACGATATCGCCGAGCCGCCCGACGCTGACGATCAGCGTGGTGATGGCAAGCAGATAGGCAAGCACCACCCATTGCACCGCCTGGAACGAGACGTCGAGAACGTCCGCCAGCGCCGGCAGCGCGACATTGGCGCTGCTGGTGCCAAGAGACGAGAGCAGCATCGACAGCGACAGGCTGGCGATCACCCAGCGAACCGGCGCGCCGCAAGCCTTGGCAGGCCCGATAGCGCTCATCGGCCACCTCCCGCGAGCGATGCCTTACGATGCCCATTTGCAGCGCGGGAAATCGCGGAAAAACAAGGCGATAGCGCGCCTTCATGAATCAAAACATGCGGCAACGACGTCCGGTCAGACGGGAAAATCGGGGCGGGCATTAGCGGGCATGGCATCATCGGAAAACCCTCCAAGGTCGGTTCTCCGAAAAATTAGACCTCAGCCTCATATGGCGGAAGTCGCAGCATTTACACTTCATTCGTGCGTTTGACGCCACATCTCACGAGAACTCATGCTATGAAGGGCAATGACCAGACCGGATCTCAACCTGCTCGTGACCCTCGACGTGCTGCTTGCGGAAGGCAGCGTCGCCCGTGCCGCCAGGCGCCTGCGGCTCAGCCCCTCGGCCATGAGCCGGGCGCTGGCTCGGCTGCGCGAGGCGACCGGCGACCCGCTGCTGGTGCGCGCCGGCCGTGGCCTTGTTCCGACCCCAAGGGCGCTGGAGCTGCGTACGCTCACCGGCCCCATCGTCGAAGCGGCCGAAGCCTGCCTTCGCCCGGCCGAAAACCTGGACCTGAAGACGCTCACGCGCACCTTCACCCTCCGGAACCGCGAGGGTTTCGTCGAAAACTTCGGCGCAGCGCTGATTGCTCGTGTCGCGCGCGAGGCACCCGGCGTGCGCCTGCGTTTCGTGCAGAAGCTCGACCGGGAAAGCAGTCCGCTTCGCGAGGGCCACGTCGACCTCGAAACCGGCGTTGTCGGTGAGAACACAGGCCCGGAGCTTCGCGCCCAGGCGCTTTTCCACGATCGCTTCGTCGGCGTGGTTCGCCCGGGGCACCCCTTGACCACAGGCGAAATCACGTCGGCCCGCTACGCTGAAGCCCGCCACATCCACGTCTCGCGCCGTGGCAACGACACCGGCCCGATCGACGACGCCCTTGAGGCAGCCGGTCTCAGCCGTCCGATCGCCGCCTCCGTCGGCAGCTTCTCCGAGGCGCTGGCGCTCGCCCGCGCCACCGATCTCGTTGCCAGCGTGCCCGAGCGCTACACCGGGACGCTGCGCCAGGATCTCTTCACCTTTACCCTGCCCGTCGCCCTGCCCGAAATCACCATCTCGCTGCTCTGGCACCCCCGCCTGGATGCGGATCCGGCGCACCGCTGGCTGCGGACCTGCGTGCGGGAGGTGTGCGCCGTGTGACGCGGCGCGCGACAAGACATTGGGCCCCGGGCGCTCGGCGATGCGCCCCCAAGGAGCTACGGTTGCCTGCAACAGGCCATCGGGGTATCAGCCAAACCCTGGCCGCAAATGCGCCGCCTCGCCAGCACACGTCAAAACCCGCACAGGAGAACGCGATGTTCGACCACGTCAAATTCGGTGTCAGCGACTATGCGGCCAGCGAGGCCTTCTACCTGAAGGCGCTCGAACCGCTCGGTGTCGAAGTCGTCGCCCGCTACACGCCCGGCATCGAGATCAGCTCGGACGGCAAGTCCTCCCTCTGCCTGTACCCGACCGAGGAAAAGCCGGCGCATCTTCACCTCGCCTTCATGGCCAGGACCCGTGCGCAGGTCGACGCCTTCTACCACGCAGCCCTTGCGGCGGGCGGCAAGGACAACGGCGCGCCAGGCCTGCGCCCGCGCTACCACGCCAACTATTACGCCGCCTTCGTCTTCGATCCGGATGGCCACAACATCGAGGCAGTCTGCCACGAGGCCGAGGCCTGATCCGACCGGGATCACCGCAAGGCCTCGCCATCTATGCCCGGCAAACAGACTGCGCCGTGATGGCGGCAGGCTGTAGATCGTCTGGCGTTGCTGCCGCCTCGACGCTCAAAACCAATAGCGTCTCATTCGCGCCAGGAATTCGACCGTCGTGACAGGAAAGCCTGAGGCGCTGCCGATGACGGAATCGATGCCGCAACGGGGACAGATCGCCGTTGTGCCATCGTCGACCCATTCATTGATCTCGGCCGCCGGAAAGATCTCGCAACAATAGAAGCATCCGCAGGACGGGCTCGCTTCGATTTCCGCTCGATGGTTGGCGCTATGCCTGTGCGCCCGAATGACGATTTCGTCCATCCGTCATCATTGGCGCATATATCAAGGGTTGTCCAGCGAGCGCGACACGCAGCGCTCGCCTCCATCGCTCATGCGCCTTTCGAGACGGAATTCCGGGCCACCGCCGGCGCTTGCTCGTACCAGTCCCTGGACCTGTTCACGATCCAGACGACCGACAGCATCACCGGCACCTCGATGAGCACGCCGACGACGGTGGCAAGCGCTGCACCCGACTGGAAGCCGAACAGGCTGATGGCGGCGGCAACGGCGAGCTCGAAGAAGTTCGATGCACCGATCAGTGCCGAGGGACCGGCCACGCAGTGTTTCTCGCCCGAGATCCGATTGAGCAGATAGGCAAGCCCGGAGTTGAAGTAGACCTGGATGAGGATCGGCACGGCGAGCAGGCCTATGACTGCCGGCTGGGCGATGATTTGCTCGCCCTGGAAGCCGAAGAGCAGCACCAGCGTCGCCAGCAGCGAGGCAAGCGAGACTGGCTGAAGCTTCGCCAGAAAGCGGTCGAGCGCCGAGGACGGCCCTCTGGCGACAAGGCGCGCGCGAAGCGCCTGCGCAATGATGACGGGGATGACGATATAGAGCCCCACCGAGAGCATCAGGGTGGCCCAGGGTACCGATATCGCCGAAAGCCCGAGCAGCAGCCCGACGATCGGCGCAAAGGCGACGATCATGATCGCATCGTTGAGCGCGACCTGCGACAGAGTGAACAGCGGCTCCCCTTTCGTCAGGTTCGACCAGACGAAAACCATCGCCGTGCAGGGCGCGGCGGCCAGGATGATCAGGCCGGCCATATAGCTTTCGATCTGGTCTGCCGGCAGCAGCGGACGGAAGAACCAGCCGATGAACAACCAGGCCAGCAGCGCCATCGAGAAAGGCTTGATCGCCCAGTTGATGAAGAGCGTCACGCCGATGCCGCGCCAGTGGCGCCCCACCTGGGAAAGGGCTCGAAAGTCGATCTTCATCAGCATCGGGATGATCATCAACCAGATGAGGATCGCGACAGGAATATTGACCTTGGCGATCTCGGCCGCACCGATGGCCTGGAACACACCCGGCAGGAGATGGCCAAGCGCGATGCCGACAACGATGCACAGAGCGACCCAAAGGGTCAGATAGCGCTCGAAGGCCGGCATCAGGACGCACTCCGCCCGGTCGAGCCTTCCATGCTGCCGATCTCGCGAAGATGACGCTCCAGCGCCATGCGGTCGATCGAAGCCATCGGCAGGTTGATGAAAGCCGTAATCCGGTTCTTCAGGAATCTTGCAGCCTGGGCGAACGCTTTCTGAATGTCCGCGTCGCTGCCCTCGACCGCGGCTGGATCCTCGATGCCCCAATGTGCCGTCATCGGATGGCCGATCCACACAGGGCAGGCTTCCCCAGCGGCGCTGTCGCAGACCGTGAAAATGAAATCCATCTGCGGTGCCTCGGCTCCGGAAAACACATCCCAGCTCTTCGACGACAAGCCGTCCGTCGCATAGCCGAGAGCATCAAGCTCACGGATGGCATAGGGGTTCACCTGCCCCTTGGGCTGGCTGCCCGCCGAAAAGGCGCGGAAGCGGCCCTTCCCCTCCCGGTTGAGGATGGCTTCGCCGAGAATGGAGCGAGCGGAATTGCCCGTGCACAGGAAGAGCACGTTGTAGATACGGTCAGACATGGGTTCAGGGCCTTCAGTTCGAGGGGAGAACGAGCTGCATCAAGGTTGCCGAGGAGGGACAGAGGGAGGACGCCTGCCGGGTCTTGAGGATCTCCGCCGGGGCCTGTGCGCGATCGATACGCTTGAAGCCGAGACGCTCGAAGAACGGCACGGCCGTTTCTGTGAACAGAAACACCGACCGCATGGCGAACCGGTAGTCGTGCCCGAACATGAGAGGCGGTAGGCGGCTCCCGATGCCGCGCCCTCGACACCCCGGCAGGACGACAACGGAACGGAGCAACCCATGCTGGCCGCACCGCTCCATGCCGCCGTATCCGACGACCTCGCCGTCAAGGCTGAAGGCAAAGAACTGGCGCCCCTCCTCTTCGAGCCCCTCCTCTTCGAGATCGTCGATCGGAAGCTTTGCCTCCGCCAGGGCAACGCGAAGCCCGGGGTCGCTGCCGGGAATGGGGCGCATGTCGAGTTCCATCATTCCTTGCTCCCTGAAGGCGCACAGCATGACGCCACTGCGGCCGCTGGCGCACAGATTTCCGGATGCCCGCCGCAGCAGTCTTCCATCAGGAAGCGGATCAGACCGCCCAGAGCGTCATAATCGGCGCGATAGATGATCGACCGGGATTCGCGCTGCTGGGCGATCAGGCCCGCGCGCTCCAGTTCCTTCAGATGGAAGGAAATGTTCGACGGCGAAACCTCCACCTTCTCCGCCAGCGCACCCGCCGCCATGCCGTCGCTCCCGGCAACGACAAGCAGGCGGACGATCTGAAGGCGGGTCTCCTGAGAAAGTGCCCCGAAGGCTGCCAGGGCTTGACGCTCATCCATATTTCAATAATCCTTGAATCGTTGAAATGAGGAATAACCCAGATGACTGTTCTCGACAAGCCCGAAATCGGCGACCGCGACCTCAACCTTGCCGACCTGCTCGGCGCGCTCAAGCCGGCCGGCGATATGCCGCTGGTGTTTCACTACGACGGCAATGCAGTGCGCTCCGGCTATCACGTCACCGAGGTCAAGGCCGGCCAGTTCTCAGGCCTCGATTGCGGCGCCAATCCCGAAGCCTGGTCCGAGATCTTCGTGCAGCTCTGGGACGTCGAGGAAGCCGGCCGGACGCACCTTTCCGCCGGCAAGTTCGCGGCCATCGTCCGCAAGGTTTCCGACCACGTGCAGCTCGACCAAAGCGCGCGCCTCACCTTCGAAGTCAGCGACGGCGTGCGCCCGATGGCGCTCTATTGCGCCGGAGCGCCTGTGCTGAAGAATGGCAGCATGCACGTTTCCCTGGAGCCGCGACCGGCAAGCTGCAAGCCGCGCGACCGCTGGCTGGCCGAGACGGCATCGGCTCAGGCCTGCTGCGGCCCTGTGGAAGCGCCAAGCGGCTGCGGGTGACGGGCAACGGCCGCGATGAATCGCGGCCATCCCCACCCGAACTACTTCCGGAGTTCGATCACCAGCGGATAGCCCTCGTCGTCCCAGTCCTGAAATCCGCCGGCGAAATAGTAGACGTGGGTGTAGCCCCAGGCGATCGCCTTGGCCGACGCATAGGCGGCATGGGTGCAGTTCCTCCCGTGACAATAGAAAGCGACCTCGTCCTCCTTTCCCGCCACTTTGGCAAGGCTTTCCCTCGATAAGCCCGTGACGAGCGACAGGTTGACGGCCCCCGGGAGATGGCCGTTGTCATAGTTGGGCGGGGCCCGCACATCGATGAAGAGCACGCCGCGCGCAAGCAGCGCCCTTGCCTCCGTCACATCGACCTTTATCGTTCGCTCGACGCTGAGCTCGCCCTTCGTCAGCGTCATGAACTTCGCATAGTCGGCAAGTGCCAGGTCCGTGCCGGCCCCCTCTGGCAATCCGGCCTTGCGCAACCCTTCCTGCAGGCGCGCAATGTAGGGCCTGTGATAGCTGAAGGCGCTGCCATACCATTCATAGGCGCTTTCCTGGACGGTGAGCGGATCGCCCAGGTTGGACGCAGCCAGCCTGTTGTATTGGTCGACCAGCGCCGCAATGCCGCCCGTGCGTCCGAGATGCCCGTAGCTCGCGATCAAGGTGGCATAGTCCGCCAGAAGGGCAGACTTCGTTTCGATCATGGGTTCAAACGTGTCGGCGGCCTCCCGGTATTTGCCCTGGGAAAAGAGCGACACCGCCAGCATGCGCAGCGTCGCCCGCGCGGGATGGGGATCGAACCGCATCGCCTGGCGCACCTCCTGTTCCGCCTCCGCGGCGCGTCCCGTCGCGTTGAGGATCCGCGCCATGCCGACATGGTTGTCGGGATCGTTGGGCGCCAGCTTCACCGCCCGACCGATGGCGGCGAACGCTTCGTCGTAGCGCCCCTGCTGCGCCAGCACCTGCGCCGAGATCGCATGGGCAAGCGGTGTCGGCCTCTCCATGGCCTTGGCAAGATTCCTGATCAGGTTCCTGGACGCCGCTTCCCGCCGGGAATAATCAAAGGACAGGATGCTCGCCCGCCAGTTTGCCGCCGCCAGCGACGCGTAGGCGCGGCTATAGTCCGGATCGAGCACGATCGCCTTCTGGAAGAACGTGGAGGCCGCAACCGTTTCCGCTTCGGTGTCGCGGCGCAGATGCTCCGAGCCGCGCAGCAAGGTGTCGTAGGCCTGCGGGTTCGTCGTTTCCGGCACCGCTGCCACGCTCTTTTCGGCACTCGTCAGCTTCACGGATAGCGTCGAGACGATCTGGCCGATCACCCTGTCCTGCAGGCCGAAAACGCCGCTCATTTCGCCGTCGTAGCGCTCGGCCCACAGATGGTGCCCGTCGATCGCGTCGATCAGCTGGGCATTGACCCGGACATGGCTTCCCTCCCGACGCACGCTGCCCTCGAGGATGTAGTGAACGCCCAGCTCCTCGGCCACCTGCTGCACCTTGGTCGGCTTGCCCTTGTAGGTGAAGGTCGAATTGCGCGCGATCACGAAGATGCCCGACAGCTTCGAGAGCTCGGTGATCAGGTCGTCGGTCATTCCGTCGGCGAAGTAATTCTGCGCCGCATCGGCGCTGAGGTTCTCGAAGGGCAGGACCGCGATCGACGGTGTTTCCGGCAATGAAAGGGCCTGCTGCCCAACGGGTGCGGTATCGGCACGCTCACGCTCCAGAACGATCCATGTCACGGCAAGTCCGAGCAAGACAGGGGCGGCCAAGGCGGCTACCAGTCCCCAGCCAGGCATACGCTGGCGGTGGAGGCGGCGTGGCCGGGCATTTCCCTGAAACTCCACCCGGTAGACGCGCACGGGCCGCTGGATGTTCTTCACGTGCTGTTCGCCGATAAACTCCAGCGGCAATTCGAACTTGCCCTGCAAATGGTCGAAAGCAGTACCCGATATGAACAAGCCTCCCGGCTCGCACATCTGCTCCAGCCGGGCGGCAACATTGACGCCGTCTCCGAGCAGGTCCTCCCCGTCGACGACGACATCGCCAAGATTGATACCCATGCGCAGCAAAAGCCTATGCTCGCCAGGCACGTCCGCCTGTCGGGCGGCGAGCTTGCGCTGCGACGCGACCGCACACGAGACGGCGTCGACGACGGAGCCGAATTCCACGATCGCACCGTCGCCCATGAGCTTGACGATACGCCCGTGATAATCGTTCAGAAGCGGATCGAAAATTTCGGATCGCCATGTCTTGATGGCGGCCAGCGTGCTCGCCTCGTCGGCTTCGATCAATCGCGAATAGCCGACGATGTCGACGGCAAGAATGGCGACCAGCCGACGTTCTGCGCGAACTGCTTCCATGACCACCTCTCCCGAAGGTGTCGAAGTTCTCGCTGCTGCCTGTTGCCTTGTTTTACCGCGCGCGGACCGGCCGTCACCCCGCCCCCGCCTTCTTGAGCCCCTCGCGCAGGTGCTCGGTGTCCGCCTCCTGCGCATAATGCATCGTTGCCAGAAACGCCTCGACGTCAAACGATGGACACAGCGCCCTGACCTTGGCGATATGCGCACCCGCCGCGATCGCATCGCCGCGCCAGCCGTGGCAGGCGGCGACGAAGGCGTGCTGGGTTTCGTCCATGGACGACAGGTGCATGAAGGCCTCGATCGCCTCGCCATATCGGCGCGCAGCAAAGTGAGCCTTGCCGAGGTGGCTCCAGAAGCGCTCGGGATGGTGCGGGTTGAGGCGCATCGCCTTCAGGATCCATTCCGCCCCCTCCTCCGGCCGGCCAAGCCAGGTGAGCAACTCGCCCTGCTGCACCACGACGAGGTCGTAATTGGGGTTGAGGAACAGCGCTCGCTCCTGGTGATAGCGCGCCGTCGTCAGCGCGTTGGTGTTGACGTTGACGGCGGCAAGGATGCGATGCACATCGGCGTCGTTGTCGTCGAGCGCAAGCGCCCGTTCCAGCTCGGCATTGACCTCGGCCCAGGTCGCCTCCTTGTCCGCACACCAGCCATAGACCCAGGATTGCCCGAGGATGCAGGCGCGCCAGGCGTGGGCGTGGGCATAGCCGGGGTCGAGCGAAACGGCCCGGTCGATCAGCGCCTGCGCCTGCCTGTTGTCCTCGGCGCTGCTGCGGTGGTGCAGCACCTTGGCGGCAAGCGCGCATTCGTAAGCCGCCATGTTGGCCGGCTTGGTGCGCGAAAGCTGGTCGCGCTGGGCGGCCTCCAGCCGTCCGGGCACGGTCGCGGCGATCGCCGCCGTCACCTCGTCCTGAATGGCGAAGATGTCGTCCAACTGGCGGTCGTATTTGTCGGCCCAGATATGCGCGTCGTTGACCGCGTCGATGAGCTGAACGGTGACGCGCACCCGCTCGCCGATCTTGCGCACGCTGCCTTCCACCAGATATTGCGCCCCGAGGCTGGCGGCCACCTCGCGCACGTTTACCGACTGGTTCTTGTAGACGAAGGAGGAGTTGCGCGAGATCACGAAGAGCTCGTGCCGTCGCGAAAGCTCGGTGATGATATCCTCGGTCAGCCCGTCGGCGAAGAACTCCTGGTCCGGATCGCCGCTCATATTGTCGAAGGGCAGCACCACGATCGTCGGCTTGCAGACACCCGTCTTCGCCTCGCCGTCCCCCGTGGAACTTGAAAGCCCGAGGCTTTCGAGCCCGATGCGATAGAGGCGCACCGGGCGGCTGATGTTCTTCAGCGTCTTTTCGCCGAGATCGTCGATCGGCAGTTCCAGCCGGTCGGCCACCTGCGTCGCCACGGCCGCCGTCACGCAGATACCGCCGACTTCGGCCAGTTGCTCGGCGCGCGCGGCGATGTTGACGCCGTCGCCGAAGATGTCGTCATCCTCGAAGATGATGTCGCCGAGATTGATGCCGATGCGAAACTCGATCCGCCGGTCCTCCGGCACGTCGGAGTTCCGCCTTTTCATGCGCTGCTGGATCTCGACCGCGCATTTGACCGCATCCGTCACGCTCTGGAATTCCACCAGCAGCCCGTCGCCGGTGGTCTTGATCAGCCGGCCCTTGTTCTTGGCGATCGCCGGGTCGATAAGCTCGATGCGGTGGGTGCGAAGCCGCGCAAGCGTGCCCGCTTCATCGGCCTCCATCAGCCTGGAGTAGCCGGCCATATCGGCCGCCAGCACTGCAGCTAATCTCTGCTCCATGGGCTTGCCAACACGTTGAAAAGCGGCCCGTTCCGGTCTTCCGGACCAAGGAGATATCCGGTCCGATATTATCGCAGCACGAAACGATCTCCTACCCAAATCAACAGGCGGAATGCGAAGCCCGAGGGCGGCAGCCTGTTGCGCGCCGAGAGATTGCAACCTAGAACAGAAACTCAATCGCGGGATGCGACTAAAACACAAGGACGCGTACCAGGCGCCCTCAAGCGAAGAGTGGGGCGGAGCCATTTGATGGGTTGTTCTTCCTCCATAAACGGAGCGGATCCAGCAGAACTGAAGGAATAAAGCCGTGCCCGCGCGCCCCCTTCGCGACAGAGACAAGTCTCCCCTGCTTCAGCCGGACGAGAATAGTCGGCACGCCCATCTGGTCGAGCTTTTGGCCGCGGACGGCGTAAGCGGCGCGGTCGTTCATGTGCTCAAACACGTCCCGGAACAGGGCGAAGACATCTACACTTTGCTTGTCGACGATCGGCTAGTTGCAAGTTTCGAAGTCCCGCGTGACGGCATCTCGGCGGCCATTGCGTTTCGCGTTTCTCCACTAGCCCGATATCGAGACGAAATCGGTCAAGGGAAGAGCCGCATGCGCCTCGACCAGGCCGTCGAGGACGCGCGCAAATTGCTCGCGAAGTAACTGGAGCCGCTTCCGAGCCGCATCAGGTAGGCACCGATCGCGCGGCTAACCTCACGCGCGCTGCTATGTCATCGACTGCCTTCTCGCCGCCCGTGATCGAAAGTCCGACATAGGTCTCGGCCTCGATGGTTATTTCCTGCCCTGCCAGCCGTGCTCGAACAGTCTCGATTTCCTGCGAACCGGCGACCGCCCCACTTCGATCGTCGATCGAGGCGCCAAGGGCCAGCATGACGTCCATGACCCTCGCCCGCAGGCGCTCGTCGTATTCCGGACCCAAAATCACGGTTTTCGTCATCACTTGATCCAGGTATCGAGGCAAGGCTTTCGCGGCCCTTGTGGTCACACCATAGACGTCAATGCGGTCCCGACGAAGCCGAAATCGGTCGGGCAAGCGCCACATGCGCCACCGCGCTCGGAAGCTTTGGTGCAATCCCGCTTGACAATACTTGCCTTAGGCAACTAATTACCTGATGATGGCAAATTCATAAGGACATCCCATGTCTCCGCAGCACATCGACGACCGCGCCCAGACGGTGCGGCGCTTCAACCGCTTTTACACCCGCCTGATGGGCCTGCTGCACGAGCATCTGCTCGCCAGCGCCTTTTCGCTGACGGAGGTTCGCATTCTCTATGAGCTGGCGCATCGTTCCGGTCTGACCGCGAGCGACCTCTGCCGCGAACTCGGCCTCGATGCGGGGTATCTCAGCCGCGTCATTGCCGGCTTCGAGAAGAAGGGGCTGATCGAAAAGAGCCGTTCGCCGGACGACGGCCGGGTCACGCAGCTCACGCTGACGGATGCGGGCCGCGCGATCTTCCAGCCGCTGGAGGATGCGTCCCAGCGCGAAGTGGTCGCCATGCTGCAAAAACTTTCGGTGCCGGAACAACGGCAACTGGTGGGCGCCATGGGCGAGATCGAGAGCCTGCTTGCCGACGAGCGCACGCCGGGCTTCATCCTGCGCGATCCGCAGCCGGGCGACATGGGCTGGGTGATCCACCGCCAGGGCGCGCTCTATGCTGAGGAATATGGCTGGACCACCGCGTTCGAGGCGCTGGTCGCCGAGATCGTCGTCAAATATATGCACGACTACGATGCGAAGTCGGACCGCTGCTGGATCGCCGAAAAGGACGGCAAGGTCGTCGGCTCGGTGTTTCTCGTCCGCCATGACGAGACGACGGCGAAGCTGCGTCTGCTCTATGTCGAGCCGAGCGCCCGAGGCCTCGGCATCGGCCGCCGGCTGGTCGAGGAATGCATGCGCCACGCCCGTCTTCTCGGCTATATCAGGATGATTCTCTGGACCAATGCCGGCCTCGATGCCGCCCGCCACATCTACGAGAAAGCCGGCTTCGCGCTGATCGAGGAAGAACAGCACCACAGCTTCGGCAAGGATCTCACCGGCCAGATTTTCGCGCGGGATCTCTAGAAGCGGCCGGCGACGCGCGGCGCCTGCAGCCACACAGAAATCCGTTGGGCTGCTCGGGAACAAGGTCGTTTTCTCGCGCGTTTGTTTGCGACGCTATCGGTTAGCGGATTCAGCGCGCGGGGCATTGTGATGAATCTGGAAGACCTTTACCGCCTGTTGCGGAACGGCCACCTAGAGGCGCAGGGCATCGTCGATACGGTTCCCGATCCGCTGCTGCTGCTAGATGAGAACCTCTGCGTCCAGACAGCCAGCCGCGCCTTCTTCGCCACCTTCAAGGTCGACCGCGACGAGACGATCGGCCAGCACATCTACGATCTCGGCAACGGGCAATGGAACATTCCCGAACTGCGCCGCCTGCTCGACGAGGTGATCCCGAAGAGCATGGCGGTGGTCGACTATGAGGTCGAGCACACGTTTCCGAGCATCGGGAAAAGAACGATGCTGGTGAGCGCGCACCGGCTGTTTCACCCGGACAACAACAGCCGATCCCTGCTTCTGTCGATCGTCGATGCGACCGAACGGCGCCGGCTGGAGGCAGAAAAAGACGTGCTTCTCGGCGAAATGCGGCACCGCATGAAGAACCTGCTCGCCTTGGTCCAGGCACTTGCCCGCCAAACCTTGGCCGACGGGCGGTCGGGCGAAGAGTACCGTGATGCATTCCTTGGCCGGTTTGGCGCGCTGGTGCGCGCCCACGATGCGGTCTACACGCAAGAGCACGAGGCCGATCTCAACGGCCTGCTCGAACAGACGCTGAAGCCCTATTCGGAAGGGGCGGCGATCACGATCAGCCCAGGTGAAAAGGTGTTGCTGACACCGAGCCAGGCCATGTCTCTGAGCCTGATCCTGCACGAGCTCGCGACCAACGCGGTCAAGTACGGGGCATTGTCGACCGCGAAGGGAAAACTCGACATCCGCTGGAAGGTCGAGAAGACCAGCGAGAGGCGTCTGCTGTTGAGCTGGCAGGAAAACGGCGGCCCCCCGGCCACGCCGCCGACGACGACGGGCTTCGGCACCAGACTTATCGAATTCTCCGTGAGACGCGAATTGGGCGGCCGCGTGGAACTGAACTATGCACCAGAGGGTTTGGCAGCAGAGATCGCTACACCCCTGTGACCGGTCTCAAAAAGACAGAGACTGGTTTCATGTCCAAGACCGTGCTTCTTGTCGAGGATGAGTTCCTGATCGCCATGGACCTCGAGATGCTGCTCGAACGGCACGGCTGGCATGTCTTGGGACCCGCCGCGACGGTCAAGCAGGCCCTGCAACTTTTGCGAAGCGCCGAGCCGGCGGTGGCCATTCTGGACGTTACCCTGAAAGACGGCACCGTGACGCCGGTGGCGGAGGCACTGCGGGCGCAGAGCGTGCCCTTCGTGCTTGCGAGCGCCTATGAAAAGCCGGAGCAGGTCGGCGGAGAGGTTCTGGCGGGGGCGATAAATGTCGGCAAGCCAGCGGATACGCAGGCGTTGCTGAGCGCCCTGGAGCGGGCAATGCAATCGTGATTCTGGCGCAGCCTGCCTTTGGCCGAAAACCATCCGACCGAGCAGAAGCCTTGATCCACGGCGGCGGCCACCGGGAGAGCCCGCAGCCGACACGAGGCTGCCACGCTCGTGCTTTCACTCGGTAGCGGACGCCAATTGCCGGCCGGTCGATACGGTGACGAGGTTGAACGCTCCGCCGCTGAGACGATAGAACCCATCCTGCGGCACCGGCAATTCCAGCATTTCCCGCCGGGAGAGGCCGGCATAGACGCCGCGCAGCAGCCGGCCGAACAGCCCATGGGAAATCGCGACCGTCGGCCGCCGGATATCCGCAAGCCAGCTTTTCGCCCGTGTGCAGGCGGCATCGAAGCTCTCCCCATCGGGCGAGCGGAAGTACCAGTCGAAGACATCGGAACCATCGAGCAGACCCGGATACTCCATGTCGATCTCGAACTTGGTCATCCCATCCCACGAGCCGACCGAAACTTCCATCAACCGCGCATCCTCGCGGCGCGCCAGCGGCAGCACCCGCTGAACCCTTTCGGCGGTTTCGCGGGTCCGTCCGAGCGGGCTGACATGCATCTCGAACGATTGCGCATCTTCACCGATCTCGGCGCTCAGGAGGTGGGCGACGGCGTCCGCCTGCGCGACGCCAAGCCTCGTCAGCGGAGAATCGAGCTGCCCCTGGAAGCGACCGAGCGTATTCCAGACGGTTTCGCCGTGGCGCAGAAGATAGATCAAGAGCTGGCTTCCTTCAAAAACTTGCGGCGAATGCGGTCATCTTCAGATGTATCCACGACAGGTGCCCAAAACGCCACCTGATCGCGCTGGCCGAAGGTCGCATTGATGGCAACCGCCTCCATAGACTTAGGCTGCTCGATCACGCACAGGTCGTACGCCACATTCGGAAGCGGATTGTGCTCCGGTTAATCGTGCCCGTGCTCCTGCTTCGATAAAGGCGCGCCGAGTGTGGGTGGCCACAGGATAGTTACTAGCGCTGGCAATCTCGCGCTTCAATTGCATGGCTGTAGCTGCCTTCCCGCCACGACAAGACGTACCGTATTTGCTTTATCTGGCGCGTGGCCAGATACGCACCGAATGCCCCGCATTGCTCCCCGACGAGGCCGCTCTCTTTCACAACGTCAGCGTCGATAGGGTCCTGAGAAGAGGCATGAAAAGTCAGGATTCTATGCGCGAACGTGACCGACTGCATTGTTACTCCGTCATACTCGCGGGGAAGACCCTCATTCCATTCGGCGACTTGGGCTTGAGAGATCGGGCTCGCCGGGAGGCGCGATACGTTCAATGCCAGCGAGAGAGCATATGCCGTCAGGAATACATACGGCCAACGGATGCCGAACCACCATTGGCCAATGACCGCTAGAAAAGCAGGAACTAGCATTTGCATTGCCAGCCACGGCAGCCAATCAGCGGTGTTCCAATAGAGTTCTCCCCAGACTGCGCTCAATATGTCGATCATCATAACTCAAAGATTGTGAAAGCGGACAAGATGCTCGCGCCCGGCCTGCGAATCGCGTGCGCAGTTTTTGGTTGTATTTGTCTTGCTTGCAACGAGCAACGCGCCTTACGGGGCGTGTGCCTAATCCACCGGATCCAAGATATCCTGCGCATCGCTCTTCGGCGAGCTGACCTTACTGCATGGCCATCAGCGCGGGCGGAAACGGCTTCATCAGATCGGGCGCTTCCGGCTCCGGCGATGGCACCCATCATCACTGGATGATGCAGGTTCCCGGCCAATCCCGGCAGGAGTTCCGCGCGCAGCCTGCCAGAGACATGCCGACAATCAGAACGCAGACGATGACGGCAATCTTTCGCGACATTACGCTACCTCAAGTTTCGGTCCCTCGTTTCTCACCCGTTCCCATCATCGCGTCAACGCGTTTCCCCAGCGGGAACAGGAGAAAGACCATGAAGGTGCTGACGCCACCCTTCGCGATGCCGTGTCGCCCTCAATCCACCGGATCCAGAATGTCCGGCGTATCGTTCTTCGGCGAACCGACCTTGCTGCCGATCTTCCACATGGTCATCAGCTCAGGCGGAAAGGGCTGCATCAGATCGGGCGCCTCCGGCTCGGGCGAAAGCCAGCGCTCGTAGTCGTCGGGGTGGAGGATGACAGGCATGCGGTCGTGGATGTCGGCCATCATCGCGTTGGCGTCGGTGGTGACGATCGCGAAGGTGCGGATGTCCTCGTCGGTTACAGGGTTGCGCCAGCTCTCCCAGATGCCGGCAAGGCAGAAGGGCTCGCCCGTCTTCATGGCGATGGCATAGGGCTGCTTGTCCTTGCCGGTGCCGTGAATGTCCTTCCATTCGAAAAAGCCGTCGATCGGCACCAGGCAGCGGCGCCGCTGGTAGCTCGACCGGAACTTCGTCGCGATCGTGTCGGAGCGCACATTGACCAGCGGCCTGCCCGCCTTCGGGTCCTTCGTCCAGCTCGGGATCAGCCCCCAGCGCGCCGAAACGAAGACCGGGCCGAAGAGATCGGGATCGCGGATCACGTCGCGAATGATGATCGGATAGATCAGCGTCGGCGCGCCGTTATAGCGCGGAAACTGGTTGGCAATCGCCTCGACGCCGCCACGCGTCGCAAAGCCGAAGGCGCGCAGCAGCCCCTCGAGATTGGTCTTCAGATAGACGCGTCCGCACATGATCGCCGCTCCCGCACATCTCTCCAACTTCAACTCTATATAAGAAGGCAGGAATGTGAGATTTCAACCGGCAACGGTGGGCCCAGCGAAAGGGCCGCCCAAAAGCATGCGGTTTTCTCGTGGTCTCCGAATGAGCCGGGCAAGCCTCACGGCTCCGCTTCGCCGTCTCCCGGTCCTTTGATGTAGTCGCAGATCGACGTCATGTAGATTGTCTTCCCCTCGATTTCGCCCTTGCTCAGCCCGAGTTCAAACTCGCCGAATTTCTCATGATTGTAGTAGACCGCCTGCCCGATGAACTCGCCGAGGCGACCGCAGTCACCATTACCGGCTCCGGTGTAGACAGAAATGGTCTTCTCCTTGAAGCTGCCCTTTAGCACGGCCTTGATATCGATCTCGCCGCGCGTCATCCGGAACGGCATGTCCGGCTCGTCCGGGTTTGCAAATTCGACGCCATAGGTCACCGTCTTCATTCGACCCCTTATGACCAGATCCGACTCCTGAAACTTCTCGGTGGAGGTTTTCCCCGGTTTTCCAAGCACTCGGTCCCCGCAAGTGCAAGCAGACGCCTCCGGCGCCATCATCATCACCAGAACCGGGGCGGCGACGAGGGCCGCAGCACGAACTGGAATCACTGAAATCTCCCCTGTATGCCCGCAACGCGACGGGAACAGGGTAGTCGTGATTGTGGATCATGGAAAAATGTGGGCGGAAGTTGCGCTGCCAAGGGTGCGTGCCAGCGGTCGGCCTGGCAGCGCGCCCGGTAGGCTCTTCTATGGGTCACAATGGTCTCCATTGCGTTCACTCGAATTTTGGCGCGACCACAGCTTGCCGCCCCCTGAAGTCACGGCAGCTTCTCGACGTCAGGCAGTTTCCATGTCTTGTCGAACAGCGGCTTTTCCGGTCCATAGAGGCGGAAGAGCAGCTCGAACTTGCGGGCGGGATCGACAGGCACGAAGTTCGCCTCCTTGCCCGCAGGCGCCTTGGCGCCGAAATAGACATCCACCGAGCCGTCGGCATTTTTCTTCACCCCCTCGCCGATCGAGGCGACGCTCGCCTTGTCCATGTTGCGGATCAGCGCATGGGTCTCGCGGTCGTAAGCGGTCACCGACCAGTATTGCTCGACCGGCGCATCCTTCGGCACGACGAGGCGATAATTGGCGCTGCCGTCGAAGGCGTTGCCGTCCTTGTCCTTGTTGGCCATCAGGTAGAACTGCGCCGTGCCCAGCCGCTTGATGCCGGTGAAGCCGAGCGTATAGGTCACGCCACGGGCATCGACCGGATAGAGATCGGCATCGGAATAGGCTTCCGAGGCGGCCTTCACCATTTCGGCCACAGCCGCCGGGAACCAGCGAATACCCTCGTTGATGACAGGGAATCCGGCATCGTAGCGTGCGGAAAGCTCTGCCTTCGCCTCGGCCGCCGCCTTGTCGAGCAGCGCCCTGGTTTCCGGGCTTGGCTGGTAGGGCTTGCCCTTCTCGATGCCGAGCGTCTTCAGCTGGTCGATCATCACCCGGTCGCGCTCGAGCCAGGGTTCGGTCTGGACGACCCGGTTGAGATTGTCGAAGAAGCTGGCGTCGAAGCGGATGGTGCTGTCGAACAGCACGTCATAGGCGTCGGTGAAGACCGTCGCCGGCGTATTCTCGGTCACCGGCATCGGGTAGATCTTGATCTTCTTGCCGTAGGCGACCGATTTTTCGACATCGGCAGCGGCATGGCTTTTCAAATTCGAGCGCAGCAGCGCGAAGCCGGTAAAGGTATCGGAGCGCAGCGGAATGAAGCCTTCCGGCACCTCGCCCATGTAGTCCGGCGGCAGGATCAGGTATTTGCCGCCCTTGCCCTCGTCGGCGCCATGCGGGCCGGCATCTTCGAGCGGCATCTGCCAGGCGTTGACGATGTTGCCGGCGATCGATCCGCCTTCGGCCGGCGGGATCTCGATGACGATGGGCCCGTCCTTCACGTTCCAGAACGACATGAAATAGATCGAATCCGGGTTCGGCGTCAGCGTCTGGTTCTTCCAGTTGACCGGCTTCGACCAGTAGACGATCTCGTTGACCTTGGCCTTCGTCGTCGAAAGCATCGTCTGCAACATCAGGTCGGCATTGACCGCCGGCATGCCCCAGATGACCGCCTCCGTCGCCCGACGCTCGATCGCGCGGTCCCGGAGGTCTGCCGGCAACGTATCCTGCGCCGGGACGTTGGTCGCGCCGGCCAGAAGCACCAGACCTGTGAGTACAAATCGCAGCATGCCGAACCTCCCTCATGAGCCGCGGCCGGCGGCCTTGAAATCTCTCGTTCGCCGCTGCCCTCGCAAACTCCGGTGCGGGCCGCCGATGCGAAACTTTAGTGCGAATGCATGCCGAGCAGTAGACCCGTTGCATGTGACGCGCGGAAGTACGTTACGGTTACAGCCGAAAACAACGGCCACGGCGATCCGGCAACCCGTCAGCGCACACTCATCTCCCCTCGAAAACGATGACGTCGCTTGACATCGCATCGAAATAGGTAGATCGGTCTACCTAGCAACTTGGAGAAGGCGATGAACGAGAGAGCACCGGCGCGCGAGCGCCTGCTGAAGGCGGCAGCCGAGCTGTTCTACCGGGACGGGGTCGGCGCGACGGGCATTGATGCGATCACCGCCCATGCCGGCGTCGCCAAGATGAGCCTCTACAACAACTTCTCCTCCAAGACCGATCTGGTGAACGCCTATATCGAGGCCCGCCACCGGGAATGGCAGGAACTCTACCGCGAGCGGCTGGCCCACGCGGCAACGCCGAAAGAGCGGGTGCTGGCGATCTTCGACAGTTACGTCGACCACGCCGAGATGGCCTATTCCTGGGGTTTCCGCGGCTGCGGCCTCTTGAATGCCGCAGCCGAGCTTTCCGTCGGCGATCCCGCCCGCGACATCGTCGCCTCGCAGAAGGACGAGGTGGAAACACTGTTCAAGCAATATCTCGCCGAGATGAAGCCCGACGCCGGTGCCGCCATCGACGAGACGGCCGAACACCTCTCCTTCCTGCTCGAAGGCGCGATGTCACGCGCCGGCCTCGACGGCAACGACATCAGACTGAAGAGCGCGCGCCGGATCGCCATCTCGATCATGGACCAGCTATGACCTCCCGCAATTCCGCTTCTTTCGTCGGCTTCGCCTGCGTGCTCGTCGCCTCTGCCCTCTGGGGCACCACCGGCACCACCGCCACCTTTGCCAAAGGGGTCAGCCCGCTCGGCATCGGCGCCGTCGCCATGGGCTTCGGCGGCCTGCTGCTGGCGCTGACGGCGCTGCATTCGATCGCCAGGAGCCGCGCAAGGATCGCCGCACAATGGCCGATGCTGATCCTCGGTGCGCTCTCGGTCGCGGTCTATCCGCTCGCCTTCTACTCCTCCATGCATCTGGCCGGTGTCGCCATCGGCACCGTCATTTCCATCGGCTCGGCGCCGCTCGCAGCCTCGCTGATCGAGCGTTTCTTCGACGGTCAGAAGCTGACCACCCGCTGGCTGCTGGGTGCCGCCGCCGGCCTTGGCGGCGCCGTGCTTCTCACCTTCTCGGAAAGTCACGGCAGCGGCGGTGCCGCCGACCCGACGGCTGTGCTCTACGGCATCCTGCTCGGCCTCGTCTCCGGGGTGCTTTATGCCCTCTATTCCTGGGTGGCACGGCGGCTGATGCAGGCGGGCATTCCGCCGCGCGCCGCCATGGGCTCGATCTTCGGCCTCGGCGGCACCTTGCTGCTGCCGGTGCTCGTCTTCACCGGCGCACCGCTGCTTGCCTCCACGACCAACATCGCCGTCGGCATCTACATGGCGCTCGTGCCGGTGCTCGTCGCCTACGTGCTCTTTGCCTATGGCCTCGCCCGCGTGTCGGCCACCATGGCGACCACGCTGTCGCTGCTCGAGCCGGTTATTGCCGCCGTACTCGCCGTCGTCATCGTCGGCGAGCGGCTGCCGGCCGAGGGCTGGGTCGGCATCGGGCTCATCGTCGGCTCGCTCTTCATTCTCACCCTGCCGATACCGGGCCGGCGCCGCGGCGCCGAACGCCCGCGACCCGCCGCCGCCATCGACGCGGCTCTCCCCAGCCGCTAGAGCCGGAACTCTTGATATGAGCGACGTCGCTGCGCTGCCTTCCCGCCGGCCAAACCGGCTGTGGACACTCTTCATCCTGATCCTGCTCGAGGCAGCGCTTGTCATCTCCTGGAGCGCCGGTTTCGTCGGCATCCGCTTTGCCATCGACCACGCGCCGCTGTTCCTGATCCTCCTCTGGCGCAGCCTCGTCTCCGGCCTCATCCTGCTGCCCTTCGCCCTGTCTATCGGGCCGAAGATCCGCATGAAGGACGCCGTGCCGCAGATGCTCTTCGGCGCGCTTGCCATGTCCGGCTATCTCGCGGGCTTTGCGCTGGCGATCTCCTACGGTGTGCCGACGGGCCTCGTGGCGCTGATCACCGACATGCTGCCGCTCGCCGTCGCCATCCTCTCCTGGCCAATCCTCGGCCAGGCCTTGACCGCCCGCCAGTGGCTCGGCTCCTTCATCGGCCTCACCGGTGTCCTGATCGCGTCCGGCTGGTCGCTCGATATCGGCAACGTGCCGCTCTGGGCCTATGGCCTGCCGGTTCTCGGCACCCTGTCACTGGCGCTGGCGACACTGCTGCAGAAGCGCAGCGCGGCCGGCGCCATGCCGGTGCATCAGAGCCTCTGCATCCAGTGCCTTTCGGCATCCGCCATCTTCGCGCTCTTTGCCTGGCACGAGGGCAGCGTGCTGCCGGTGCTCGATCCCGGTTTTATCAGTGGCATCCTCTGGCTGGTCTTTGTCGCCACCTTCGGTGCCTGGAGCCTCTATTACCTGGCGCTGAAAAAATCCTCGCCCGCCCGCGTCACCGCCATCCTCTATCTGAGCCCGCCGGTGACGATGATCTGGGCCTTTATCATGTTCGGCGAACCCCTCTCCTGGGCCATGGCCGCCGGCCTCGTCGTCTCGCTCGCCGGCATCGTCATCGTCGCACGGGGGCAGAGCCAAACGCACGCTTAGGAAAGCCATCCACTGACCGCTTGCATCTTGCGGTGGTGTCTGCGACAGCTTCGCTCCAGACCACTGGGGAGCGGCCATGAGTTTTTCCGAAGTCAAGCCACGTCACGTGCTCTGCCTGCTCGGCGGGCAGACGCCCTTCTCTAAGCTTTGTGAAACCATCCAGTCGGCGATCGAGAGTTTCGCGCCGGGCTTCGAGATCGATGACACCTTTTCCGAGGACGCGCCTGACGATCGCATGTCGATGTCCTTCGAGGTCTGCCGGGATCGCGTCCACAAGGGCGCCTGGAGCGAAGCGGATGAAGAGGCCGTCGGAGACCATCGCTCGGTCATCTATGTGCTCGGCCCGCCGATGACGGCGGAGGATGCCGTCAAACATTCAGCCATCGCGCTTCGGCTGGTCGCCCACACCCTCGACAACGGCATCGTCGCCGCCAAGGGCGAGAGCGCCGGCGTCGCCCATGGCGTCGAGAGATGGAAAGCGCTGGCACGTGAAGCAGACGGCCAGACCGGCGCTGCGCTTGCCCGCCCCTGCCGCCTCGCCTTTGCCAAGCGGCCGATCGGCACGGACGAACATCTCTATAGCGTCGGCTTCCACCTGGTCGGCATACCCGAAGTCTACGCGCCGAAAACCCTCTCCGACAACGAACTGGCCTTGAGCGCGTTGATCGACACCGTTGCCGACGAGGTCTTAGCCGACGGCATCGATCAGGTGCTCAAGCGCCGCGGCGCCAGATTGCAGCCCGTCGACGCCTATGGCGAGGACGAGTTCAAGTACAATCCCTATGGCGCCATCCATCTCTAGTCAGGACGGCGGACCGCCCTCATCCCTGTGTCACAGGGATTCAGCAGCGCTGCGCCCGCGGTGCGAAAGAGTCTTTTCAGCCCAGGGACTTGGGCTGGCTGGATTCCTGTGACAGGCACAGGAATGAGGGAGGCCTTATTGGCGCCGGTATTATCCATCCGCCTCTCCGGCGGCTTGGCACGAAGCCAGCCCCACCCACCCTCATCTCTGTGCTCGTCACAGAGATCCAGCAGCCGTGC
>NZ_JTLA01000088.1:0-38333 GCF_000799055.1 Ensifer sp. ZNC0028 | reverse complement strand
GCGGCAAGCTCCAGCTCATGTACGACGCCGCGCACCCGCTCGTAGTAAATCCGCCCGCTCTCGGTCAGGCCCAGCTGGCGCGTGGTGCGGCTCAAGAGCCGGCTGCCGAGCGTTCGTTCCAGGCGGGCGATGTTCTGGCTCGCGGAAGCGGGCGTAATCCCGAGCTTTCGCGCTGCAGCAGCGATGCTGCCTTCCTCGACGCTCCTGACGAAACTCTCGACGCCACGCAAAGTGTCCATAATACAATCCATCGAATAGAAACATCTATTCGATGGTTTTGCCTGTTTCTGAACAAGGCTGCAATGGCCTACCTGGCGAAGACTCGATCCGTATAGTGCGGCCAGAAACGAGGGGGTGGTCCCCTCGATCAAACCAGGAGACTTCCGATGGAAGACACCCTATCGGCGCCGCGGCTCGCGCGTAGCCGCAAGCTGCCGTCGCGCGCGGCGCCCATTGCCTTTGCCTTCTTCATGTCGGCGATCATGGCGTTCCTGATGTGCTGCGTCATCGTCGGCGCCAACACCGGCATTGACGCCGGCTACCCGGCCCGCGTGCTCGGTTCCTACGCGCTTGCCATGCCCGTCGCCTTTTTCTGCGTGCTCATGGTCCGCCCCGTGGTCGCGCGGCTGGTCGGCGTCGTCTGCCGCCTGCCAGGCTGACAAAGCCCCGTCCCGGAAAGCCGGGACGGGCGGCTTCGCCCAGGTCGTTCTCGGATAGGGGCGGCGCTCTCGTCGTGAAATCCATTCAGTTGCAATTCAGGCGAGGGGCCGCATTCTGTTTCCTGCCGCAACAACCGGCGGCCTGACCAAGGGGCAATCGAGATGGGCATGTTCAACAAACTGATGCCGGCGGCCATCCTGGCCGGGGCGCTCTCCGCTGCACTTCCCGCCACTGCAAGCACGTTCGTCGCCTGGGAAGTGTCGGGGGTCGACTGGAACGACGTGCTCAACGCGCGGGCCTGGCCATCCTCCTCCTCGGCGATCCGCGCCGGCTATCCCAACGGCACGAAGTTGCAGATGACCGGCCGCTGCATGAACGGCGTCGATCTGAAGCGCATCGCTCGCTGGTCGGTTTCCGCCCAGCGCCAGGCCGTGCGAGCCACCTGGTGCCAGATCTGGCACGATCCGCAGCGCAACGGAAACTGGCAGGAGGGCTGGGTCTACGGCAAGTTCATCCGGCCGGCGCGCTTCTGACGCGTTTGGGCGGCGACGATAAAGCGTAGGCGTGGCCGTCAAACAACAACTCCTGGTCGCATACTCCCGTATAAAGCGCAGCGTTGCTTTGTTTTATCGGGAGCTGAGGTATCGTGAACAATACCTATGGCAGACTTGCCTCTCATGTTTATAATTTAGACAAATATATTGGAAAGTCTTTCGGCGACATCGAGTATTACCGGAAGAGGCTCGACGGCTGTCGTGGGCCGATCCTGGAGCCGGCTGTCGGCAACGGTCGAGCGCTGATCCCGTTGCTGGAGGCCGGTTTCGATGTCTCCGGGTTTGATGCTTCGCAGGACATGCTCGACTATTGCCTCGCCCAATGTGCTAGCCGCGGCTTTGCGCCGGCCCTGTCGCGCCAGACCTTCGAGACCTTCAGCTATGACAAGCGCTTCGAGGCGATTGTCGTGCCCGCTGGTTCCTTGCAGCTGATCGCCGATCATGCAGCGGCATCGGCCGTATTGAAGCGCTTTTACGATCACCTGGCGCCGGGTGGTCGGTTGATCTTCGATCTTTACCCGGGCGACATGGTCGCGGACCTGCAGCCGAATGTGCGCAGCTGGCAGACGGAGGCGGGCGAGCTTTTGACCCTGACCAGCCAGCGGGTGAAGACCGACATCATCGGTCAGACGACCGTATCCCACCTGCGCTACGACCTCTGGCACGAGGGTCGGCTGGCGTCGAGCGAGCTTGAATTCTTCACCATGCGCTGGTGGGGCGTTCAGGAAATGGCGCTGACGCTACAGGCGGCCGGCTTCGTCGATCTCGTCGTTTCCGGCGACTACACCTTCGGCCGTGCTCCAAAGGAAGGTGACCATGTTGTCACCTTCGAATGCCACCGCCCGGCATAGTGCACCGAAGCAAACCGGCAAAAAGAGCCACGCCCGGTCGCCCGGGCGTGGCTTCGGGCTATCAGCGGCAACGGGCCGCGGCGTTGCCCTGGTCGAGCTTGGCGCCGTTGACGGTCAGAACCGAGCCCGGCGACTGGGTGATCGTGCCGGCCGACCAACCATTGTCGAGTGTGCAATCCTTCGGCGTGTTGGTGACGTTGACATTGCCGGTGACGTCTTCGGCCGGGCCCGAGAAGTAGAGGCCGGCCTTCCCGGCCTTGTCGACGGTCATGTTCTTCAGCACGATGTCGCGCACCGGTCCTCCAAGGAATTCGAACTCGTTGCCGTAGATGAAGGCGCCATAGGTGCCGGCATTCGTTACCTTGACGTCCTCGAGCGAAATCCCCGAGACCGGATTGAAGAAGATGCCGGCGTTGCGGGTGCCGTCGACGGTCAGTCCCTTGACGTTGACGTTGGTGGTCGTCGCATCGAGGTTCGGGCTCGATACCAGCATCAGCCCGTTGATGCCGCCAAAGAGCCGCATGTCGTTGATCGCGACATTGGAGGTGCCTTGTAGCACCACGAGATCCATGTCCCGGTCCTGCTTGGCATTGTCGACCGTCACGCGGTTGAGGCTGACATCCTTGCCGGCGACGAGCAGCACGCCTTCGCGGCGGGAGTTGCTGATCGTCACGTTATCGAGCGTGACGTTTTGCGTGCCGGTGACCAGTTCGTAATCGGTCCGTCCGACTTTCCTGAACTCGCCGCCGGCAAAGACCCCATAGGTGACCTTGTCGATGACAGTATCGCGCACCGTTACGTTGCGGCTGCCGACGGAGCTGACGGCGGCATAGGGTGCCTTGTTGGGGTTGTAGATCGAGAATTCGCAGGTCGTGTTGTTTTCGCAGATGTAGAGGTCGTGGATGCGGCTGTTCTGGACCAGTGCGCCATCGACCCGCGTGAAGCGGATGCCGTCGTGGTTGGTCGCGGCAATATCGACATTGTCGACGGTAACGCCCTTGGCGTCGGTCGCCGAAATACCCGCAAGACCGCCGCGGACCGAAAGCGACGAGATGGTGCTGCCCGACGCCATGGCAATGACGTCCTGGGCCGGGTTGTAACCGGTGATCGTCGTGGCTGCGCCCCGGTTGACGAAGGTTGCGGTCGCGCCGCTGCGCGCGCCGTTAACGGCGATTGCGCCGCCGCCGCCAAGGAGCGTCTGGCCGTTGCCGAGCGCGAGTGTCCGGTCGAGACCGAGGTTGCCGTCTGCAAGGATCAGCGCGTCGGCGCCGGCAGCTCCGATCAGGGCGTTGATGTCGGAGGCATTGCCGGAGGCCGATGAAACGGTCACGACCCGGCCGGCGTTACGGCCGGTGCCGGCAAGCTGTGCGGCCTCGACGTCGCCGGTGGCGCCGGCATGGGTGCGGATGCGGGTGGCGCGTTCGACACGCTGGGTCATCGGATCGAAGGCGTCGGCGGTCGAGCCGGTCGCGCCGAACGGGATGCGCAGCCGTGCCATGACGGCGCCCTTCAGCTTGTCCTCGTTGTCATAGGTGCCGGTCACGCCGAGCGAGACGGTCGATTCCTCTGAAAGACCCGGCAGGTCGGCAAAGGTCAGCTCTGCACGCAGCTTGGCGCCGAACATGTCGCCGAGGTTGCGGCCGCCGTACCAGTAGCTGCCGCCGAAAACCTTCAGCTGAACGTTGGAGTCTTCGGCGAAAACAGGCAGGCGCCCGCCGATTTCGGCGTCGATGCCGCGCCGCGCCCGTTCCTTGCCTTCCTGGAAGACGAGCACGTGGTCGCGCACATAGGCGGCATTGAAGGCGCTCAGTGTCTTGGCGCCGGTCAGGGGCAGGTAGAAGTTGCTGCGCATTTCGAGGTCGCCGCTGAGCGCCTCGAGACCGAAGGACAGCTGGCTGAAGGAATTGCCGTAGTCGCTCTTCAGATAGTCGTAATAGCCGTAGCCGCCGATGACCCACTGGTCGTTGGCGCGGAAGCGATAGCCCGCACCGATGGAGCCCTGTCGGACGGAGTCATTGGCAATGGTCCCGCGTGTATCGATGAAAATCGCATTGCCCGAATCGAGTACGAAGGGGAGGAAGAAGCCGCCGCCGGCAGCTGACCCTCCGCTGAAGAAGCCGCCTTCGATTTCCGCCTGCGGACGAAAATCCACCGCCAGCGCGGGGCTCGAAAGAAGTGTGCTGCTTGCCAGGGCAGCCGCAAGAAAATTCTTATTTTTCATATTATTAACTCCGCATGTATGCGGCCTTGGGCGAGGCCGGTTGGGCATGCGGTTAAAATATGTGAGTATAATACTCAAGTTTATTGATCGGTTGTCGGCGAACTATCCAGCGGCGTGTTGACGCAGGCCGCCCGGGTGTGGACGGGCGGCCATCGTGTGGGGCCGGTCAGGCCTTGAGGGCCGCGGAATTGTCCCTGGCGTAGGTTTCCAGGCTGCGCGGCGCGTGGCCGGTCAGCGTCTTCACATCGCCGGTCGGGTTTGCCACCCAGCCTTCGCGCACGGGATGGAAGATCGAGGCGAGGAAGCGGGCGTAGTCTTCGGGCACGCCAGCGCCGACCAGCATGCCGACGAAGGTCCCGTCATCGACCGGCGTGTAGGCGACCGGCTTGCCGGTCACACGCGACAGGATCGCTGCCGCCTCGCCATAGCTCAGCGCTTCCGGCCCGGTGAGGTTGAAGGCGCGGCCGTTGAAGGTGTCGCTCGTCAGCGCTGCGACGATGCTTTCCGCGATGTCGCGGGTGTCGATGAAGCTCGTCTTGCCTTCGGCCGCCGGAACCGCGATCGCGCCGTGGCGGATACCTTCTATCCAGTAGCTCTGGAAATTGTCGGAAAACCAGTTCGGCCGCAGGATGACGAAGGGCGCTCCGCTTTTCTCGAGCTGCAGCTCAAGCTGGCGATAGGGGATCTTGTCGTCCGCATCGACGCCGATGACGGTCATCAGCACAACCTTGATGCCGCGCGCGGCAGCGGTGGTCATGATCGGTCCGACCAGCCCGACCGGATCGAGATATCCCGCCGGCGTCAGCACGAACAGACGGTCGACGCCTTCGAGCGCCGGGCCAAAGGTTGCGGCATCCTCGTAGTCGAAGGCGACGGCTTCCGCGCCGTCAACGGTTGTCGCCTTGCGGGACGCGGCCTTGACCGTCTCGCCACGCGCGACCAGTCCCCGTACCACCTTGCTGCCGATCGTTCCGTTCGAGCCGAGAATCAGAATCTTGCCTGCCATCGTTTTCTCCTAAGTATCCAAATGAAACCATGTTGCTAATGGATACTAGATATTCGTGCGGGAAAATGCTGTAAAGGAGGCAGTTTTTGGTGACATGGTTTCCGCCCGGAAACCGCGATGGGGTGCCCGATGGAGTACGACGTCTATATCCAGACCTGTCCGACCCGCCTGGTGCTGGACAGGCTTGCCGACAAGTGGGCCGTGCTGGTGCTCGGAAAGCTCGATGAACAGCCGGTGCGCTTCAACCAGTTGAAGCGCGAGATCGACGGCGTCTCGCAGAAGGTGCTGTCGCAGACCCTGAAAAAGCTGGAGCGGGATGGGCTCGTCAGCCGCAGCGTCTTTGCGACGGTGCCGGTGACGGTGGAATATGCGATCACGCCGCTCGGCCGCACGCTGACCTCGACGGTCGCGGCGCTCACGCGCTGGGCGGAAGAGAACATAGAGGCCGTGCTGCAAGCCCAGCAAAAATACGACCGCAGCGCCTGAGGCGGCTGCGGCCGGCAAGTTTGCCACGGGCGCCAAGGCGCCTGTGGCCGGGAGAAAGGATCAGGCGACGAGCTTGAGGCCGATGCCCCAGGGGTCGACGAGGCTGTGGCCGTTACCGTTGCGGCTGACGGCGATTTCCAGCGCTTCGAGCTTCGCAAGCGCTGCCGTGAGTTCAGCCGGCTCCTTGTACTGGATCGTGTAGTCCGACAGTCCTGTCATGTGGCCTTCACGTTTCGGCGCGCCCCGCGAGTTCCAGATGTTGGCGGCGACGTGATGGTGGTACTTGCCCGTGCCGAAGAAGCTCGCGCCGGGATAGCGTGCCATCAGCCCCAGGCCCAGGACGTCGCGGAAGAAGGCGTCGGCCTGAGGAATATCGGAAACCTGCAGGTGGATATGGCCGATGGCCGTCCCGTCCGCCATGCCGCCCCAATTGTCCTTGGGCGCTTCGTCGTAGAGCGCCTGCAGATCGAGCGGCAGCGTATCCATGCCGACGGTGCCGTCGGCCTTGAAGCTCCATTCGGCCCGCGGTCGGTCGCGATAGACTTCGATGCCGTTGCCTTCCGGATCGGCGAGGTAGATCGCCTCGCTGACCAGGTGGTCGGACGCGCCCTGCAGCCGGACATTGTTGTGTGCGATATGGGCGAGCCAGCGGCCGAGTTCTTCGCGGTTCGGCACGAGAAAGGCGTTGTGGAACAGGCCGGGCGCGTTGCGCGGTGCCCGCGCGGCGTTACCCTCGGTCGTCAGCGTCAGCAGCGGGCGGCCATTGACGCCGAGCGTCTCGCCGCTCTTACTGGCTTCAATCGGGCTCAGGCCCATGATCTTCTGATACCAGGCGGAAACGGCCGGCAGGTCCTGGACGACCAGATGCGCATGCTCGACGTGCGCGGGCATGGCAAGCGCATGGTCGGTCGGCATGTGGAAAGTCTCCTGCGAGGTCATATCGGTCTCCTTGGCATCGAAGCTACGGCCGGTTCGCCGTTTCAGTTTCGTCGAAACTGCTCGGAATATGGGCCGCCTCGTTCGTTCACGGAAGACTGTCAGTCACTTGATGTTGTGTTCGACGCGCGTTGACAGTGATTGTCGTCGCCCTACCTCATTTCGAGTGGGGCCATGCGCGCGCAGCGCTTTCGATTTGATTTCAATCAAAGCCGAAGATGCCGTCGAGGCGCAATCTTGAGACGAGGGATTGGCCTGTGGCAGCAGCCTGGCGATCCGCGTGGGCAACAGAAGGAGTACAGCATGTACAAGAAGATCATCGTCCCGATTGCCATGGATCAGCTCGAACACGGCGAGTCCGTGCTTGGCATTGCCGAAAAGCTGATCGATGAAGGGGGCGAGATTATCCTGCTCAACGTCGTCGAGGACCTGAACGCCTATGCGCAAGGCTACATGATCGTCGACTTCCCGCTGGAAATGGTCGAGGAATCCCGCAAGCAGGCGCTGAAGACGCTCGAGGCGCTTAAAACCAAGCACGGGATCAAGGGCCGCATCGAAATCCGGACCGGCGGGGCCGCCGGCACCATCAACGCCTTTGCCAGCGAAGAAAACGCCGATCTCGTCATCATCGCATCCCATCGGCCGGGCCTCATCGACTACTTCATCGGATCGACGGCAAGCCGGGTCGTCAGCCATTGCCCCTGCGCCGTTCTCGTCGACCGGTAAGCCACGAACAACAAGAGCGCATGCGGCGCGTGACCTTCGCGCCGCCACCGCCAAGGAGTCTTCAGATGGACAAACATGGGCTTGACGACTTTCACGACCGCCTGACCCGCCGCAAGGCCGAGCTGCAGGGGCGTCTGGTCAAGATCGAGCACGATCTCGATGAGCCGATGAACGCTGATGTCCCGGACCGGGTGACCGAGCGGGAAGGGGACGAGGTGCTCGAAGGCCTTGGCCTTGCGGGCCAGGAGGAAATCCGCGGGATCGACGCCGCGCTCGATCGGATCGCCGCCGGCACCTTCGGAACCTGCGTGCGCTGCGGCCTGCCGATTTCGGCGGCGCGCCTGCAGGCCGTGCCTCATGCCCCGCTCTGTCAGGACTGCGCCGCAGAGGTCGCCCGCGGCGGGCGGTGACGTCAGGCGGTCGTGCCGCTCCCCAAATCCACTTTCAGCCGGGGCAGGAACCGCCCGGGGATCACGCTCGACGCGACGACCCCGTCATCGACTGCCCCCATGCGGCGGTAAAAGTCGGCCGCACCGGGGTCCGCGTCGATCGTCATGACCGTTGCACCCCGCCTGCGCGCCGCGGCGACGCACCAGTCGAAAAGCCGTCGGCCAATGCCTGCCGCCCGTGCTTCCGGTTCGATGAACAGCTTGTCGAGTTCGACGTGGTTGCCGCTCCCGCGGACCTGCGCCAGGCCGACGATGCGTTCACCGTCCGTGGCCACCTGCAGGTCCGAATCCGTCCAGTCGTCGGCCGTGAGCGTCAAGGCCGGTCGACATGCTTCAAGAAAAGCCTCGTCATAGCCCCAAACAGCCTTCGATCGCAGGCAGAGGTCGCTGAGCACGGCCGCTTCCTCCGGCTGAGGGGTGCGCAAGACTGACATGATGATCCTCCCGATCGGCGTGTTCCGGCCGTTCATGTGGTCATCGCCGTGGCCTTGGGCAAGCCTCCTTCCAAACTTCGCAGATTTGTTATGGCATTGTTGTAATGCGTTGCAAAAGTTGATGCTTTTGCCGCGCCGCTCCTTCTTTGCGGCGGCGAAGCCTTGTGGCAGTGTGGTGGAAACGTTGTGGTGCGACGGGCATGCGCGCTGCTGGAGAAGAAAAGGCTCGGGGAGAGGGAATACGTGGAGTTCGCAGGCGTCAAATGGAACTATGACCGCTCGGAACTGATTGCCGACGGCATCGTTCATGGCATCGGCCTGGCTGCTGCCTTGGTTGGCGTGACCGCGCTGATCTTCTACGCAACGCTATGGAGCACGACCGGGCAGCTCGCCGCCGCGGCCGTCTATGGCGCCGGGCTGCTTGCGACCCTCTCGATCTCCTTTCTCTATAATCTCTACCCGGTTTCACGCACCAAGTGGTTCCTGCGCCGCTTCGACCATTCCTCGATCTTCGTGCTGATTGCCGCCACCTATACGCCGTTCCTGCAGCGCGGCCTCGATGATCCGTTCCTGTTCGTGATGCTGATCGGCATCTGGGCGATCGCCGGTCTTGGCGTCGCCATCAAGTGCCTCTTTCCGGGGCGCTTCGACCGGCTGGCGATCCTGCTCTATCTCGCCATGGGCTGGAGCGGCGTGCTCGCCGTCGGCCCGCTGCTGTCGGCGCTGACGGCAACGACGCTCGTGCTGATCCTGATCGGCGGCATCATCTATTCCGCCGGCGTGATCTTCCATGTGTGGGAAAAGCTGCGTTTCCAGAACGCCATCTGGCACGGCTTCGTCGTGACAGGGGCGGCGGTGCACTATTCGGCCGTGCTGACCTGTTTCAGCGCCGCGTCCTGAGGGGCGATCAGTTCGGCGCTTCGCCGGCCGCCGCAGCGATCGGTGGATGCTGACAGCCTTCCGAAGGCCTCAAGGCCTCCGCCATGCGCGAAATCACGCCGTCGAAGCTGGTGAGCCGGGTCTTGCGGTACTGCAGGCGGAAATAGGCGGCGCTGCCGTCACAGAGCGCGATGGCGCGGGTATAGAACACTTCGTCACCGCGCGCGCCCGAGAAACTCGCCCAGGCCGCCGTCACGCGGGAATAGGAAATCCGCCAGTCACCCTCCCGCTCGTAACCCATGCGGTCGTTGACGTCGGTCTCGAAGTCACCGTCCATGAGCGTGCTGCCGAAGACCGAAAGGGTCGCGCCGTTGTCGCTGGCATGAAAACTCGCGCCATCGCCATTATCGCCCTCGCTCTGCAGTTCGAAGCCGGGCGGAATGTCGAGCACATAGCCAAATCGGGCGTTGGCGTAGGGAACCCAATCCTCTGCCGCCGACGCCGTCAGGGCGGAAGGGAGCAGCAAGGCGAGGGCAGTCAGGATGCGTAGCATGCGGACCTCCTCTCGCTTGCTCGATCTATTACTTCTAGCGTGGTTGGCGCCACGGGGCGGTTCCCGGCGGAACAGCACCCCATGCCACTCCTTCCAGGCTCCGGTGTCAATCCTCGGTAAACGTCATCGCATGGCCGTTCAGGCAATAGCGCAGCCCCGTCGGCGGCGGGCCGTCGGGAAAGACGTGACCGAGATGGGCGTCGCAATCGGCGCAGCGGATTTCCGTGCGCACCATGAAGTGGGAGCGGTCCTCGATCTCGCGGATCGCCTGATCGTCGATCGCGGCGAAGTAGCTCGGCCAGCCGCAACCGGAATCGAACTTGGTGTCGGAGCGGAACAGCGCCCGGCCGCAACAGACGCATTCGTAGGTGCCGGTTTGTTTGTTGCTGAGGAAAGGACCGGTGAACGGACGCTCGGTGCCCTGCTGTCGCGTGATGCGATACTGCTCCGGCGAGAGCTGCGCCCGCCACTCCGCATCGGTTTTCACCACTTTCGGCGTCTTTACGGTCGTCATGAAAGTCTCCTGTCGTTGCGGCGACTATATAGGAATGCGCGACCGCGCGCGCAAACATCGCCAGCGCCCGTTCCGTGACGGACCTCAAGCGATTTCGCGGCGGATCACCGCCGGCCCGGCGCCGAGCCTGCGTTTGCTATCGTTGTAAAAGGCGATGAACTCGGCCGCCGGCAGCGCCTTGGAAAACAGCCAGCCCTGGCCGTATTGCACGCCCCGCTCGATGAGATAGTCGGCCTGTTCCTGCCGCTCGATCCCCTCGGCGACGATGTAGAGATCGAGCGATTTGGCGATGTCGATGATATGGGGCGTGATCGAGCTGGTGGCCGAATCGGTGCCGATCGTGTCGATGAAGGACTTGTCGATCTTCAGCGCATCGAGCGGAAGCTCCTGCAGGTATTGCAGGCTCGAATAGCCGGTGCCGAAGTCGTCGATGGCCACCGAGTGGCCGCGCCGGCGCGCTTCCTCGATCGTCGTCCGGGCGGATTTCACGTCCATGAAGCCGCGTTCGGTTGCCTCCAGCCAGATCTGTTCCGCTATTATGCCGGTGTTTCGAAGCGCGGTCTCGATCACCGGAAGGATGCGCCCGGATTTCAGATCGTCGGCGGCGAGGTTGATGGCGATGTGCAGCGAGCGGTCGGCGACGAGCACGCTCTTCAGCTCGGCGATCGTCGCATAGAGAACCTGATCGGTGATCTCCTCGATCAGCCCGTTTTCCTCCGCAAGAGGGATGAAGAGATCCGGCCGGACCATCTGCCCATCCGGCCGCCGCCAGCGCACCAGAGCCTCCGCGCCGACGCAGATGCCGGTCTTGAGCTCGATCAGCGGCTGGTAGTGCACGATGAACTCGCGCCGATGCACGGCAATCGATAGCTCGCCGAGCGGCGACAGGCGACGCCGGGACAGCCAGACGACGAGCCCGACCATCAGCGCCGCGACCAGCGCCCCGCCCGGCAGGAGCAGCAGGCGTTCCCGATCCATGTCGCTGAGAATGGCGATGCTGGGCGCAGTGGCAACCGCGATCCAGTTGGCGTCCCGTGACGTTGCAAAGAGGTCGTCGGCATTGCTGCCGGTCTTCGGAAGATCGGCAAGCTGCTCCGTGAGCTGCGGGTCAGGATCGTTGAGGGTGCTGACCAGCACGCCGTTTTTGGTGGCGACGGCAAGCCGGGTGCCGGGCTCTGCGATCACGTCCACGAAACGGACCGGGTTGGTCAGCACCGTATAGGAGCGGTACCGGAACGCCGTCATGGGCGCGCCGGTGCTGATTGTCGGAAACATCCGCGGGATGACCTCGACGCCGTTGCTTGCGAAGAAATCGGCCGGTGGTGCGCGGGTGAGGCGGCGCGGCGGGTAGCCCCACGAGGTGCATCTGAGCAGCCCGTTCTCGAAATAGCCGATGTCCTCGATGGCGGTGGTGTTGACGACCAGCGAGCGCAGCGCCGCGATATGGGTGGCCATGCATGGCGGAAGGTCGAGCCGGTCGGCTGTCTTCAGCGCCCGCGACGCCTCATCGAGCGCGGCGTCGGCGCGCATGATGGCATAGTCGGCGAGGCGGGCAAGCCGTGCCTGCTCGCTACGCACGGCGATCGACCAGGAAAGGTAATAGGCTGCCAGCATCGGCAGGATCGCGCCGAGGGCAGCCAGGATACTGGCGATGACGACTATGCGAGATCGTTCCAAGCGGGTCCCGCCCATTCGATGTGTGGTCTTCTGTTTCGTGCCTGCCGCTAGCGACTGCGGCACCGGCAACCGCGTCTCAGCCGTTGCAAGGTCTGCCGGCGTCGTCGTCGCGTCTGTTCATTCTGAATTGAGGGTGTCTGCAAATACAACTATCACGTCTTGCAGTTCGGTTTCCAGAATGTTCGATCTATCCCCCGCCACCCGATGAAGATGTTGCTAACAGCATTTTAATTGTTGTTGGCGGCCGCCGCCTAAAGCGCGCGAATCTGGTATTGCAGGGGCTCCGCTTCGGTTCGTCCGGCCGAACTGGCAGACACATAACGCCGATTTTATCTGGATAAGGCTTGAGACCCCAACACCCTTCTTTTATGTCGGGGGTTCGATCGATTATACGATGAATTAAAAGGAGCAGGCCTGGACGATGGATGTTGCGGCCCTGACATTTCTGGCCCTTGCACTGCCTTTCGTCGCGGCATTGCTCGCGCCGCTTCTGACGCGCCTTCTCGGTCACAATGCGGCCTGGGTGCTTGCGCTGTTCCCCTTGGGCGTCGTTCTGCACTTCGCCGGTTTCTGGCCGGAAGTGGCCAAGGGCGAGGTGGTTACGGGCGGTTATGCCTGGATACCTTCGTTCAATGTCAGCTTTTCCTGGCTGATCGACGGGCTGTCGCTCACATTCGTCCTGCTGATTGCCGGCATCGGCATGCTGATTGTGCTGTATGCCGGCGGCTATCTGAAAGGCCACCCGCAGCAGGGACGGTTCTTTTCCTTCATTCTGATGTTCATGGGCTCGATGCTCGGGCTCGTGGTCTCCGACAGCTTCCTGATGCTGTTCGTGTTCTGGGAACTGACCTCGATCACCTCGTTCCTGCTGATCGGTTTTGATCATTCGCGCGAGGCGGCGCGGCGCGCGGCTCTGCAGGCGCTGGTCGTGACCGGGGGCGGGGGCCTGTTCCTGCTCGCCGGACTGCTGATCATCTGGAACGTCAGCGGCGTCACCCAGCTCTCGCTGCTGTCGGCCTTCGGGCCGGAGATGCGCGAAAGCCCGTTCTATCTGGCGGCACTCCTTCTCGTTCTCGGTGGCGCTTTTACCAAGTCGGCGCAGTTCCCCTTCCATTTCTGGCTGCCGAACGCCATGGAAGCCCCGACGCCCGTCTCCGCCTATCTGCACTCGGCGACCATGGTGAAGGCTGGCGTCTACTTGCTGATGCGGCTGAACCCGGTGCTCGGCGGCACGCCCGAGTGGCAGATCCTTCTGCCGCTCTTCGGGGGTGCGACGCTCGTCATTGGCGCGGCTCTTGCCTGCCGCCAGACCGATCTGAAGCTGATGCTCGCCTATACGACGATGGCGTCGCTCGGCCTGCTGGTCATGCTGATCGGGCTTGACGTGCCTCACGCGATCGAAGCGGCGGTGCTCTACCTCGTCGCCCATTCGCTGTTCAAGGGCGCCCTGTTCATGGTCGCCGGCATCATCGATCACGAGACCGGCACGCGCGACGTGACGAGGCTCGGGGGCCTTCGCTCCGCCATGCCGCTCACCTTCGTCATCGCGCTTGCCGCGGCGTTCTCGATGGGCGGGCTGTTTCCCTTCTTCGGCTTCATCGCCAAGGAGGAGATCTACTACGCTCTCTCCGGTTTTGATCGCCGTTCCCTGGTCTTTGCCGCAATCGCGATCCTCGGCAACGCGCTGATGTTCGCGGTGGCCTTTGCAGTCGCGCTGAAGCCGTTCATCGGCGCCAAGGTCGAGACGCCGAAGGCGGCGCACGAGGCGCCGATCCTGCTCTGGCTCGGCCCTGCGCTGCTCGCGGCCAAGGGGCTCTCCGCCGCCTTGCTTTCGGGGCTGACGCACGAACTGGTATCGACGCCGATGGCGTCGGCGGTTGCCGGCGAGCCGCGGGCGGTGACGATATCGGTCCTTCCTCACGTTGGCCTACCCTTGATGATGTCGATCGCGACCGCCGTAATCGGCATCGGCTTCTATCTGAAGCTCGACCGCGTGCGCGCTTTCATGGCGACGATCCTTTCCGATATCGGCTGGGGTCCGGATCGCGGCTTCGACCAGTTCATTCGCGGCCTCGTCCGTTTCTCCGTCGCGCTGACGCGACGGCTGCAGTCGGGGCGCCTCGAAGTCTACATGACCGCGACCTTCATCCTGGTCGCCTTTGTGCTCCTGGTCGTGCCGATCGCCTATGGCGAGTTCCCGCGCGCGCCGTTCTTTGCCGCAGACGTGCCGCTGCATGAACTGGCGATCATGGCGATCGCGGTCATCGGCCTCGTCGCGGTGGTGCTTGCCGCCGACCGGCTGACCGCCATCGTCTCGCTCGGCATCCAGGGCTTTGCCGTCGCCGTCATCTTCCTGCTCTACGGCGCACCGGATCTGGCCTTTACCCAGTTCATGATCGAGACGCTTTCGGTTGTCGTGCTTGCGCTGGTGATGACGCGGCTCCGGCTTTCGCCGTCGGACCATCGTCCGCTTGCGCAGAAGATCCCGGATCTCGCCATCGCACTCGCCTGCGGCCTCGGCTTCGGGCTGATGCTGCTGAAGGTGACGGGGGTGCCCTTCGATACGACGCTCACCGACTTCTTCAACCTCTATTCGAAGTCGATCGCCCACGGCGCCAATGTGGTGAACGTCATCATCGTCGATTTCCGCGGCACGGACACGCTCGGCGAGATCGCCGTGGTGATGGTCACGGGCCTTGCGATCCTGTCGCTCGTTCGCCTGAGGGCAGGTTCGCTCCGGCGTATCGCCGATAACGATCCGGATGCGGAGGAGCGCGCATGAAGTCGGTGATTTTCCGCGCCGTCGCGCCGTTCCTGACGAGCCTGATGGTGTTGTTTTCGATCTTCGTCCTGTTGCGCGGCCATAACGAGCCGGGCGGCGGTTTCATCGGCGGCCTCATCGCGGTGTCGGCGCTGGCGATCTACGGCATCGCCTGCGGCGTCGAGACGGTGCGTCGTGCGATCTATTTCCACCCGATGGCGATTGCCGGGGCGGGCCTCCTGGCCGCGACGGTCGCCGGCCTGGTCTCTATCGCCGCCCGCGTGCCCTTTATGACCGGCCTGTGGATCTATCCTTCGGTGTTCGGCCTGGAAGTGCCGCTCTCGACGGTGATGCTGTTCGATTGCGGCGTCTATCTGGTGGTCGTCGGCGCGATCAGTTCGATTGCGCTTTCGCTCGAAGAGCGGGGAGGCGAGTGATGGAAGCCTGGTTCGCTCTGCTTGTCGGCATCTTCTTCACGGTCGCCGTCTATCTGCTCCTGTCGAAGTATATCATCCGGGTGCTGCTTGGCGTCGCCATCCTCGGCAATGCCGTCAACCTTTTGATCTTCACCGGCGGTCGGCTGACCCGCGGCGTGCCACCGGTCGTCCCTGGCGATCAGAATGCGCTCGTCGGTCCCGCCGCCAACGCCCTGCCGCAGGCGCTGATCCTGACGGCGATCGTCATCTCCTTCTCCTTCTTCGCGTTCCTGCTGGTTCTCGCCTGGCGGGCCTACGAGGAGCTGCAAACCGACAACACCGACGAGATGCGCGTTGCCGAGCCGAAGGACGAGCCGGCCCCGCCGCTTGGATACTGACCGACCCATGGCCGCTACAACCTCTCCTCCCGCAGATCTCTCCGCCGCGCTCGTGCTCGAGCCCGTCGCGTCTGCCGACTGGCTGGTGATCCTGCCGGTTGCCTGGTGCCTCGCAATCGGCGCGCTGCTCGTAATGCTGCGCCGGAAGATCGATTGGCATCCCTACGTCGCCGTTGCCGGACTGGCCGGGCTCGTCATCATCGATGTGCTTCTTCTGCGCCATGTGCTTGCAAGCGGACCGGTAACGATGGTGATGGGGCGCTGGCTGCCACCCTTCGGCATTGCCTTCACCGTCGACCTGACCGGCGCGCTCTTTGCGCTCACCGCCTCCGTCGTGGCGCTTGCAGGCGGCATCTATTCGCTTGCCGATATCAACGACAGCGGCCGGCGCTACGGCTTCTATCCGTTCCTGATGCTGCTGATGGCGGGGGTGTCCGGCGCCTTCCTGACCGGCGATGTCTTCAATCTCTACGTCTGGTTCGAGGTGCTGCTGATCTCTTCCTTCGGCCTGATCGTGCTCGGCTCCGAACGCGAGCAGATCGACGGTGCGGTGAAGTACGGCTTCCTCAACCTCGTTGCGACCACCCTGTTCCTGATCACCACAGGGTATCTCTATGCAAGCTTCGGCACGCTCAACATGGCCGACATCGCCCGCAAGGCTGAGGGGCTCGCGGGCACTGCGCCGCTGATGACGCTGACGGCGCTGTTCCTGCTTGCCTTCGGCATGAAAGCCGCAGCCTTCCCGGTGAATTTCTGGTTGCCGGCCTCCTATCATACGCCGCGCGTGGTGGTGTCGGCCCTGTTTGCCGGCCTTCTCACCAAGGTCGGGATCTACGCGCTCATCCGCGTCACCGTCATGCTGCTGCCGGTCGAGCGCGAGGAGTTGAGCTTCGTCATCGCCATTGCCGGCGCGCTGACGATGCTCGTCGGCGTGCTTGGTGCGCTGGCGCAGTCGGACTTCCGCCGCATGCTCGGTTATCTCGTCGTCTCCGGCATCGGCTCGATCCTTGCCGGCGTCGCCGTCGGCGGCCCGGGTGGTATCGGCGGCGCGATCTTCTATGCGCTGCATTCGATGCTCGTCATGACCGCGCTTTACCTCGCGTCCGGTGTCGCAGCGAGGCTCGGCGGCAGCTTCTCGCTGACTTCGCTGGCAGGCCTCTATCGCCGCCATGCCGGTTTCGCCGCGCTGACGCTCATGCTGGCCTTCGCCGTGTCCGGCTTGCCGCCGTTCTCCGGCTTCTGGCCGAAGGTCATGCTGGTCAAGGCGGCGCTCGATATCGGCGCTTGGTGGCTGGCAGCCGTGCTGCTTCTGACCGGCTTCCTCACGACCATCGTCACCGGTCGCTTCTTCCTGCTCGCCTATTGGCGCGATGCGGGGTCCAGTGAGGGCGCCTCTGCATCCGCGACGATCGCGCCGGCGGCACTATTGCCGCTCACCGCCTTGACTGTGCTGGCGCTCGCCATCGGCCTTTATCCCGAGCCACTGCTATCCATGGTTCAGAATGCTGCCGCGGGCCTTTCCGAACCGTCGGCCTACCTGAACTCGGTCTTCCCGGGAGGTGCCCCGTGACCAAGTTCCTGACCATCAATCTCGTGTTCACGGCGATCTGGGGCGCGATCAGCGCCAGCTTCTCGCCTGCCAACCTGATCCTCGGTTTTGCCGTCGGAGCGTTGTCGCTCTTTCTCATCCGGCGCGAGCTTGAGCCCGTTGCCTACCCGGTGCGCCCGATCAAGCTCTTCCTGCTGACCGCGCTGTTCTTCAAGGAACTGGCGATCTCGGCGACCAAGGTCGCCTTGTTGGTCATCCAGCCGAAGATGGTGCTGAAGCCCGGCATCTTCGCCTATCCGCTGACGGTCAAGAGCGACTTCGAAATCGCGCTGCTGGCCAATCTCATCACGCTGACGCCGGGAACGCTGTCGGTCGACGTCTCCGACGATCGCAAGACGCTCTATGTCCATGCGCTCGACTGCGCCGATCCGGGTGGCCTCAGGCGCGATATCGCCAATGGCTTCGAGCGCCGGATCAAGGAGGCCTTCGAATGACCCTGGCCGATCAGATAGAATCCCTTGCCACGGGTTTTGCGCTTGTCGTGCTGTCCATCGCTCTTCTGGTGACGGTCTGGCGCATCATTCGCGGCCCGACGCTGCCTGACCGGGTGCTTGGCCTCGATATGCTGGTCGCGATCGCCATCGGCCTCATTGCCGTCGTTGCCATCCGCACCGGCTTCAACCTCTACATCGACATTGCCATCGCGCTCGGTCTTGTCGGCTTCCTGGCGACGGTTGCTTTTGCTCGCTTCGTGCTGGCGCGCGGCCTCTCGCCCGAGAAAGCCGTCGCCGACGGACGCGTGCCGCAGGCCAAAGGCGGGTCCGCGCCAAGGGGCAAATCGACGCAGCGCAAACGCAAGGGAGGACGCCGATGAGCCCGGTGCTCGATATGGCCGTTACCCTGCTGGTCGCCGTTCTGTTGGTCGGTGGTGCGATCTTTTCGCTGCTGGCGGCGATCGGCATCGTCCGTTTCCCCGATCTCTATACGCGCATGCATGCGGCCTCCAAGGCCGGCACGATCGGATCGGGCCTGTTGCTTCTGGCCGCGGGCGTGCATTCTCTCGATCCGGCTATTTTGATTCGCGCGCTTGCAGGCTTCTTTTTCTTCGTTCTGACTGCGCCGATCTCGGCTCATCTCTTGGCAAAAGCCGCACATCAGGCAGGTTACAGGCTGACTAAGCTGTCTGTCATAGATCAGCTTCCGCAAAAGGAAGAGCCGCGTCGCGACTGATCGACGACAGTTCTGAAACTGTATTTCAGAACATTACGATCGAGTGTGGCCATTTTAGCAATTTGGAGATAAACTTGCTAAGTGCCGCTAAATTTATGTTTGGACATTTCGCGCATCGATGTTAATCGAGTAAATGTAAAGTGTCGTCGTGGAAAATACTTTGATCTGAAATTCCAGCTTGAGTTGTGAATGTTGATCGTTGCTTTGAGAGTTCGGTCGTCACCGGTGACTCGGCAGCAGGTTTTGTAATCAAGTTCCAGCTCTTGATATCGCGGCCGGTGTTTCTCCTTGCCGCGTTGATGGTCCATCCCAAGGCAGCCAAGGCTTCCTGACGGCTCTTGCAAGCGTTCCTCCCCCGAAACGCCGTTTCGGGTTGTGCTTAAGTCCGATAGGAGAAAGAAATGACTGAAACAGCGCTTGGCGCGAGCCATGAACTTCTGGTTGAGCTGACGGCGGAAATCGTTGCCGCCTACGTCAGCAATCATGTGGTTCCGGTCGCCGAGCTTCCCACGCTGATCGCAGATGTGCATTCGGCGCTGAACAACACGGCGGCTCCCGCGCCGGTCGTCATTCCCGTCGAAAAGCCGAAGCCGGCCGTATCGGTTCGCAAGTCCGTTCAGGACGACCAGATCACCTGCCTCGAATGCGGCGGCACCTTCAAGTCGCTGAAGCGCCACCTGATGACCCACCACAATCTGTCGCCGGAAGAATACCGCGAGAAGTGGGACCTGCCGACCGATTACCCGATGGTCGCGCCCGCCTATGCGGAAGCACGCTCGCGCCTCGCCAAGGAAATGGGCCTCGGCCAGCGCCGCAAGCGTCGCGGCAAGTAAGACCAGTCGTCCCGCGGGCCCAACTGCCCGGCGCATGACGGATATGGGCATGTTTCACAAAGGCCGGACCAAAGTGTCCGGCCTTTGTGTTTGCATGGGATGGAAAGATTGCGCGTCCGGCCGGCACTCTGCTCAAGCCGCCAGGCGAAGCTCCGCCTCGTTCTTGATGCGGCGGATCATCGAGCGCAGGCCGTTGGCGCGCTGGGTCGAAAGGTGTTCGATCAGGCCGATCTTGCCGAAGGTGTCGATCGCGTCGATCCTGGCGATTTCGGAGGCATGCTTGCCGGAGTAGATGGCCAGCACGATGGCGACCAGCCCGCGTACGATATGGGCGTCGGACTCGCCTTCGAAGTTGAGGACGGGATCCTCGGGATCTCCGGCCGCATTGGTGACGAGCCAGACCTGGCTGGCGCAGCCCTGAACCTTGTTTTCCTGCGTGCGCTTGGCTTCAGGCATCTCCGGCAACGCCTTGCCGAGCTCGATCACAAAGCGATAGCGATCCTCCCATTCTTCAAGAAAGGCGAAATCGTCGATGATCTGGTCGAGCGTCGTCATGGTCCGGTCCATTCGTCGGGTGATTATAAGCTCGCCGGCCCTTGCCGCGAACACTTTCATCCCTGTTCTTGCCCGCCGCCGTCAGGCGCTCGGGCTTTCAGCCTTCATATAGGCGATGGCAGAGCCATTGAGAACCGGCAAATGTGCGGCGGCGCGGAGTACCTATCTCCCGGTCAGACCGAGATGCTTGTCGGGATACTGATTGAAACGGTCGCGTTGCCGCCAGCGCCCTCGATATTGCCGGTGGCGGCCGAAAGCGCCTGGCCGGCAGTGCGGGCCTCATCCGCATCACGGCCGGATCCCTTGGCGCGCAATTCCTGCTCCGCCTTGCGCAGCAGTTGCTTCACCTGTTCGGCAACGGATTTGAGTTCGGCTGCCACCTTCGCCACGGCGTCGGAGCCGTCGTCATCGCCGCCGAATTCGCGATAGGCGCGTTCGGCAAAGCTTGCCGGTCCCGATGAGGGCTCAGCCTCACTGTCAGCCGCGGCGGCATCGGCTTGCGCGCCGGACGCTTCCGCTTGCCCGCTACCGGTATCGGCAAGCGCGGTGGCTGCCGTGGAGGCCGCAGCCGCGGCGGATGAGACGCCGCTGACAGCTCCCCCGCCGCCGGCGCCGGCCAGCTGCTGGGCGGCCGTGCCGAGCTGTTGTGAAAGCTGCTTGGCAAGCCTTGCAAGTGTTTCCGGGTCCGATGCGAAGAACCGCAGCATGCGGAGCTGCTCCTTGACCTCGTCGAGCTTCTTTTTGGCGGCAGCAGCGCGGTTCGCGGCACTTTCGTCGTCGCGGCCAAGAAGCAGGGCGGTTGAAGCAGGGCTCTTGCCTTCGCCAACTGTGCCGGTGGCGGCGCCGG
Source organism: Ensifer sp. ZNC0028 (assembly GCF_000799055.1). Classification (NCBI taxonomy): domain Bacteria; kingdom Pseudomonadati; phylum Pseudomonadota; class Alphaproteobacteria; order Hyphomicrobiales; family Rhizobiaceae; genus Ensifer; species Ensifer sp. ZNC0028. The sequence continues at coordinate 17,798 of NZ_JTLA01000088.1, read as the reverse complement.
ACGTTGCCGGGCGTGTCACGCTGGCGTTCGAGAAAAGCCCATAAATCTGCATTGTCTGCCTCCGCCTGTCGGTGCGGCGGACCTAAGCAGGCAGGGCTTGCGTGTGGCTGTGCGGCGAGAAAATCAGCGGTTGCGGGCGCAAAAAAGAAAACGCCGCGAGGGGATGGGTTCCTCGCGGCGGCCGCAACAGGACGGCAAGTCAGGCAGTAAGTCAGAAATGTGCGGAAGGGGTGCTGTTACTGGATAACGGCAGCCTTGGGGTCGAGGCGCTTTTCCGGAACCGGGGTGCGCTTGAAGACGGGTTCGGCGTCGATGGTGCTGACCTCGGTCGCCGGAGTTACCATGTCGGCAGCCGGCGTGACCGTACCGGTCGTCACCTTGGCATCCGGCGTCGTTGCATCGGTTTCGGCAAACTGGGTATCGAGGAATTCGTAGGCGATGCGGGCGCCTTCGCGCGCCCGGTGGCCCAGGGCAACGAAGGTTTCGGCACCCTTCTCGCAGACATCCGGCTTCTGGATGCAGATGGCGCTTATGTACTGGAACGCCTCATTGGCAGCGGAGAAGGTGTCGCCCAGTTCTACTTTCGGGGCGTGTTCGAGTTTCTGCGCGCTCGAAGGGTCGAGGAATGGCAGCAACACCAGCACCAGCGAAAACCAGAATGTCGCCTTGATGAGAAACCACATGTTCTGCCCATCCTTCGTTCGGCTGCCGCGGCCCGCCAGTCTTGTAGCCGGCTTTTGCACCTTCGGCATCCCGCAGCGCCGTGGTATCCCCTGATACCCGTTCACGCCACCCTTTAAACCTTAGGAGCCTGCCGGCGTTCTCTTGGTGCCCGGCCCTTTGTTGAGATCGACATTACGGTGGGAATCACAAGACGGCTTTTCGAAATCGAGCGGCATTTGCTTCAAATTTTAATGAAATGCCGGTGCCCGGCGATTTGCGGGGGGCATTTGTGTCGCATTTTAGCGTTTGCCGTTAAGGTTCGTGGCAGAGCCGCGCGCGGCAACCCCGAAGGCAGCGGGAATCGCACCGCAAAACCCGCGCCACAATCGTTAACACAGTGCAGAAAATGCACAGAAATCCGCTGCTTACGCCCCATTAACCACAAGAAATGAAGGTCGCCCGATTTGGCTCAAAACGGGATTTTTCGACCGTTTCGCACGGTTCCGGCACGGCCGCGTTTATTCTTTCATTAAGCCGGGGATGCGAGATTCCGACATGTCACGAGGCGGCTTGAGTCTCGATCCAAAGGGTCGTGAAAACACAGAGTGTCGGTCTCGCAAGAACAACAAATGTAGCAGGGTAAAGCGTGAGCGTATTGCGTAACATGGCTGGCAGATGGACGTCCCGTGTGGACGAGGTCGCGGCCCTGTGGCTTCCCCGTCGTGAAGCGTCTTCGCCGGCCGATCTTTGCCATGCGAAGCGCCTGCGTACTCTCGCGGCTGTTTCCTTGACAGCTCTGCCGGTGGTGCCGCTTGCCCTGTCGCTCGCCATGCCCGTGTCTTTGGCCCTCCCTCTGGGCACCGCCCTTTGGGCCTCGGCCTCGCTGCTTGCGGCCGCTGGCGCGATTGTTCGCGGCCGCGTGCCGGAAGAGGTGGCCGCCGTATCGGATCCCGTCGTGCCGGACCTCTCTGCCGCCTACGACCTCTTTGCGGGCCTGGTGACCGTGCACGATCTGCGCGGCAACGTGCTTTCCGTCCATGGCCGCGACGCGGCCGAGCATCTGACCCTGATGCGCGATCCGGCAGGACGCGGTTTCATCGAGCAGATCCACGTTTCCGATCGCATCACCTTCCTGAGCGCGATCGACATCCTTCGCCAGGGCGGCGACCGGGCGACGGTCGACATCCGCATCGAGCGGCGCACGTTGCCGATCGAGGGCGAACAGTTCGTCTACATGTCCTGCGAGCTGGCGCCGCTGCGCGACGACAATGGTCGCCTGGTCGCGATCCTCGCCCAGTCGCGCGATGTCTCGCAGGAAGCGGGCCTGCGTGCCGAAGCTGCAGCGAGAACCGCTGAGGCGGTATCGGCAAACGATGCCAAGACGCGGTTCCTGGCCGCCGTCAGCCACGAACTGCGCACGCCACTCAACGCCATCCTCGGCTTTTCGGACGTGCTTGCAGGCGAGTATTTCGGCAAGCTCGAGAACGATCGCCAGCGCGAATATGTGGGCCTGATCCACAAGTCCGGCGAGCACCTGCTTTCCGTCGTCAACACCATGCTCGACATGAGCAAGATCGAGGCCGGTCGCTACGAGCTGATGCCCGAGCCCTTCGGTGTCGCCGAGGCGGTTTCCGCCTGCGAGGCGATGCTGTCGCACCAGGCCACGGAAAAGGGCGTCAAGCTCGCAAGCCGCATCACCCGCGGCATCGGCGAGATCAACGCGGACCAGCGCGCCTTCCAGCAGATCCTCATCAATCTGGTCGGCAACGCCGTCAAGTTCACCGATCAGGGCGGCGTCGTCACGATCGACGCCGAGGCAGACGGGGCGATGCTGAAGCTTTCCGTCAGCGATACCGGCATCGGCATTGCGGCCGACAAGCTGGCGCTGCTTGGTCAACCTTTCGTCCAGATCCAGAACGACTATACTCGCCGCTACGAAGGCACCGGCCTTGGCCTCTCGCTGGTCAAGGGCCTGGTTGCGCTGCACGGCGGAGAGCTTTCCATCCGCAGCCGCGAGGGCGAGGGGACCGTTATCGTCGTCACGCTGCCGCGCGATGGCTCCGGTATCGCCTGCGCGGAGCAGGAAGAAGCACGTGCGCCGGTGACGGTGGAGTTTCCGCCGCGCCTGAAGGATTGTGATGTCGCCCCGGCCGCCGAAGGGGGGCGGTTCGAGGGGAAAAGTTTGAACGAGGAACGGGGATATGGCGCCGCGCAAGCGAAAACAGCCTGAACGGAAGAAGGCCGCGCGGCAAACGCCCGGCCTGGCCGTGCGCGGGCTGGTCCTTGCCGGACGGGGTGCTGGGCTTGCCGGTCGTCTGATGGCGCGCCATCCGCTGGTGTCCGGCGGCTCGGCCGCCTTTCTCGTCGTGTTCTCTTTCGTTGCTGCCAATGCCATGTGGTATCAGCACGGCACGCACCCGTCGCCGCTTCTGCGCACCCGCGTTCCGCTTGTCAGCGCCGAAACGGCGCAGCGCATCGCGATCGCCAAGGGCGAGGAGATCGAGCCGCGAAAGGTAACCACCTTCGTCATCGAGCGCGAGGGTGAGGCAAAAGCTGAAAACGTCGAGGATGTGATCGCGGCTGCATCCGCGGATCCGCAGTCGGAAAAGCCGTCGCCCGAACGGGTGGCGAGCGTGCCGGATCCGGCGCAGTCGAAGCTTGTCTCGGAGATCCAGAAGGAACTGGGCCGCATCGGCCTTTATGACGGCGCTCCGGACGGACGGAGCGGCCCGCGGACGGCTGCGGCAATCCTCCGCTTCGAGGAGCGGGCGGGCCGCACGGGGACCGGCGCGGCGAGTGTCGAGCTGCTCCAGGTCTTGAGATCTGCACCGGCTGAAAAGGTTGCCGCGGTTCCGGCTGGACGGCCGCTTTCGGAAGCCAAGGGCGGCGGCGTGGAGATTGATCCGGTCGCTGCAGCCATCCGCTCGGCCGAAAAGGAAAGCACCTTCGTTCCGCGTGCGGAAATTCCGGTGTCGAGCGAATTGGTGCTGAACATCCAGAAGGGTCTCAGCAACCTCGCCTATGCGGACGTGGCGGTCGACGGCGTTGCCGGAGAGCAGACGCGCGCAGCGATCCGCCACTTCGAAAAACATTACCGCCTGCCGCAAACCGGCGAACCCAATCCGCAAGTGCTGAAGAAGCTCAAGGAAATCGGCGCGCTCTGACGCATTTGACGCGCGCTCACCCCTGTCGTCGCCGAGGCGCGATTTGCCTCCTTCGCCGTGCGCGTGTATCAGCCTCCCATGCGCCTGAAGTCACATATCTTCGTCTCGTCCCTGCTGCGTCGTGCGTTTTCGCTCGGTGGCTATGCGGCGGTGCTGCGCAAGGGAGCGGAGGACGCTGGCGCAATCTTCATTCGCCAACGGACGCGGATGGGTACCGAGACGCTCTTTGCCCCGGCGCCGCAGAACTTCTTCGCCGACGAGATCGATCTCGGCCGCAAGTTCGAGGTGCGGCTGCAGGACAGCGACGCCGAAAAGGTCGATGCGGCGCTTGCAAGCGAGATCCGCTTCGATCCGGATTGCTGGATCGTGGAGATCGAACTGGACGACCGCGGCGACCTGTTAGAGGTCGTTGCCGACGATGGCAAAGGCCGACCCTGACACCTCTTGCAGATTGCACCGGCCTGCTTGACTCTCCACTTGGTGGAGGCCGTAGGACGCGTTCATGGACGATCAAATCTTTTCGATAGGCGAAGTTTCGAAGCTGAGCGGCATACCGGTCAGGCGGCTTCGGTTTTACTCGGACAAGGGGTTGCTGCCACCCTCCGCACGGACGGAGAGCGGCTACCGCATGTATTCCGGGGCCGACCTGGCGCGGCTGGACCTTGTGCTTGCCCTGCGTGAAGCGGGCGTGAGCCTCCCGGACATCGGCAAGATCCTGGCCAATAGAACCTCGCTTGCCGACGTTCTGGCGTTGCGGCTTCGGACGCTCGAAACGGAGATCCGGTCAAAGCGCCGGATCGCCACGGCCCTGCGAATGGCTTTGAAGATCCATGACCCTTCCCCAACGGATCTCAGGAGATTGTGGACCGTGACCAGGATTTCAAAGACGGAATTTCGTGCCGCGCTCGAGCGTTTCTATGATGACGTCGCCGGCGGCGCGCCGATGGATGCGGCGTGGAAAAAGAAGATGATGGATGCCAGTACGCCGGACCTGCCCGAAGACCCGACAGCCGAACAGATCGACGCCTGGACGGAACTGATGGAGATGCTCTCCGACAAAGCCTATGCCGCCGAGATGCGCGCCCATATGTCGAACCTGTGGACTGAGGAATTCGATCCCGCCGCCTACGCCCAGGCGGCCGATGCCACCTTCGCGCGGGTGAGGGCAGCAATCGACAATGGCCTGGGGCCTCAGTCGGCCGTCGCCAGAGAAATCGCCGCCGACTGGCTGGCGCAGTCGGCAAGGGCGATGAAGCGGGCGCCGGATGGGGCTTTCCTGGATTGGCAGCTCGAACAGTACCGCAAGCACCACGCGCGTTCGGCGCGTTACCAGGAATTGATGGCGGTGCTGCAAGGGCAAGCGCCGCAGGCCCCGACCGGTCGTGAGTGGAGTTGGATCATCGACGCGATGAAACAGCTCTTCTAGGGTAGGGATCTCGGCTCCACTGGGCCGACATTGCCGGACATACCTCGCGTGGCGTGGGCGAAAGCATGTATCAGCCGCGGCGGCGGCCAAACAGTCGCTGCGGCTTCACGTTGACGGACGTGGCCGCAACCTTGCGCGCGCCGACGTGGCGCGTGTCGTTGGCGGTGTTCTCGGCAAAATAGGCTTCGTGCCGTGCCGCGGGCGTAGCTTCTTCGGCTTCCGCCTTGAGCCAGGCATCCAGTTGCGCGCGGCAGGCGCTGCGGTCCATGGCGCCGATCAAGGCTGCCGCATGACTGGTGTCGCCAAAGGGCTCGCGAAGATGCGGATAAAGGGCCTGAAGCATGAAGCCGGCATCGGTCGCCTCGACGTCGAGCGCGACCAGGCTCGTTGCCAGCAGCTGTCCGGAAATATCGAGCAGGATACGCTCGACCTGCGCATCCCTGGTGTCGAGGGCCTGGCCGAGGACACGCGAAAACAGGATGATCTCGCCGCTCCTGGCAAAGCGCACGAGCAGTGCAGCCATGACGTCGGTAATCGTCGTCGACGACGGCGTCTGTGGCATATCGCGCGAACGGGCGCCGGCAAGCGCCTTGATCTCGCGGCGAAGCGCTTCTTCGCGCGCTGAGCGCAACGAGGCGGCCTCGTCTTCCTGGCTCGTTTGTTCGGCTTCTGCCGCTTTCACGGCGCTGCTACGCGCTGCCAGTCCCGGCGGGTTGTGATGTTCGACGAGCGCATCGACGACGAGGGGGGAGAGGTTCGGGCGGCGGCCGATGGCGGCCGCATGTTCCGGCCCGCGCTCGCGGATGATCGTTATCAGCGTCCGGTCCGCGATCGCCTTCGAGCGGGTCAGGAAAATCGCTGCGATGGCAATCGGCATGCCGCCGATCAGTGCTGCGACAGTCTCCGGAATTTGCTGGCATTGCGAAAGGGCTGCTGCCGCCTGGCGGCGGGCTTCGTTGCTGGAGCCGAGGAACAGCGGCTCGAACAGCTCGGCAAATTGCTTCATGTCGGACTTGCGGGGGAAACGCAGGCTTTCGAAACCGGTGACAGTCGCCATCAGGACGACGTCCTTCAAGCGGCCAGTCTGTGGCCTTTCCAACTCACGAAAGCGATCCGTCACGATAATTCCCTGCACGCAAAACATGATCGCCATTGCCGGCGATCCGGAACGGCACACGTCGCAAAAATTAGAAGAAAAGCGTTAGCGCACTGTTAACTATGGATGTTGGAGCTTTATTCAGGCTTGCGGCACCCCCAGGGCGCGCGATGCGCCCATGGATCGCGCTAACGGCGCAGCAAAACTCGGGGACATCCGCGGCACCAGCCATAAAAAATCCACATGCTGTCATGAGTTATCGCGACGACGGTGAAGGGCCCGGACGCCCGCCGACGTTTGGGGCCATGTGAAGAGGGGCCTCTCCATGGGAGATATGGAACTGTGAAGAAATTTATTCTGCGTGCAGCGGCGGTCTGCGCGCTCCTTGTGGCCCCGGCGATTGCGCAGGCTGCCGAGGGTTTTGCCACTGCCAACGTCAACATGCGCTCCGGCCCGAGCACGCGCTACCCGGCGGTATCGATGATCCCGGTGGGCGAATCAGTCGAAATCCACGGCTGCCTTGCCGACCTTCCGTGGTGCGACGTGTCGTTCTACGGCGGCCGCGGCTGGGTTGCCGGGCGTTATGTCCAGGCCGACTATCGCCGCAACCGCGTCTATGTCGAGCCGCGCTATTATCGCCCGCTCGGCATTCCGACTGTCGTCTTCCAGTTCGACAGCTATTGGGACCGCAACTACCGCGGCCGCGACTTCTATCGCGAGCGCGACCGCTGGCGCCGCGGACCGGATTGGGTTGATGACCGGCGTGATCGCCGCGACTGGGAGCGGCAGCGCGAGCGCGACCGCCGTGACTGGGAGCGCGATCGCCGAAAGGAACAACGCGACTGGGAACGCAGGCAGCGCGACGAGGACAAGTGGCGCGACGACGAATGGCGCCGTCAGCGCACGGAACGCGAGGACCGCCGTGACTGGGAGCGCCGCAGCGATGGCGGCGTGCGCGTTCGGCAGGACGACGGCACCGTCTATGAGCGCGCCCGCCCGGCTCCGATGGTGCGCTGCCAGATCGACGATCCCTACTGCGAGAACTGATCCGGGCGCCACGCATCGGCGCGGCCCGGTCTGATGAAAAGTCTGAATGGAAAAGAGCGGGCGGCCCTGGTCGCCCGTTTTGCGTTTCGCAAGACCCGCTTTCAACCGACTTTGGCGGAACCAAACGCCAGCCGGCGCGTTGAGCCCGCGCAGACAAGGGAGCGTTGTAATGGTCGAAAAGAAACTGCAGGCGGTGGAAAAAGTTGCCGTGAGTGAAGCGGAATCAGGCGCTCGCGCCGAGGTCGATGCACAGATTGCCGAGTTGCGCGCGGAAATCGCCCGGCTGACGGAAACGGTCTCAGCGATCGGAACGAGTACGAAAGCGGTTGTGCAGAGCGAGGCGGATCTCCTCGCAGAACGCGTGAGAGAGCGTGTGCGCGACGAGCCGCTATCGACCCTGGTCGCCGTTGCGGGCGTGTCCTTCCTGTTCGGTTTGATGTCCCGCCGTTAGCGGGAGAGGCGAGCCTTCGCCCGCATTGCCGCTGTTACCTTGGATACATCGCCGGGGCCGGTCGGCAGACATACTGAACGCAGGTTGGGGTTGCAGAGTGTGTATTAGTAATCTGTTAACCAACCTGTGGCTCAATCGAAGTGGACCCGGTATTATCGGGCTGCGTCGTGAACCAGAACAGCAACATCCGGGCGACCGGAAGAAGGAGCAAACGAGAAAGGCGCGCCTGTCCAGGGAAGATCTGGGAAAATGCGCTGGCCCGAGAAGGGCAGGGTGAAATCTGTACGGTAGTTCATCCGTCTCAAGACTTTGTGGAGACGAGCATGGCAGACGTGATCAGAATTCAGGACCGCAAGGTCCGTATACCGCCGCACCGGCCTCCGGCCATTTCGGGTGGAGCGAAAGTGCTGCTGTTCACCGGCATCCGCTACGAGCGCCTCGATCGCGACCCGCAGCCGACCGCACCGGACGGACGCCGCATCAAGAAGCAGTGAGCCCCAGCGCTCCTGCGCAATAGGCGACCGAAACGGTCGCGTTCAAGTCACTGTTCTTGCCCGGTACCTCGGGCCTATCCCCTATGCACCGCTGCGCTCGACGTGGCATCGGATCATCGCCGCATATCTCGGCGCAGATTTTTAAGCTTGCTGCTGTTGCCCAACGTCCATCCAGGATCGTCTAGCGACGGAACGGCTCGCAGGTCGATTCCGCAAGGAAGTTGCGGACCTGCTCTTCGAAGCTGTCGACCGGCGCCATCGCTCTCAGCACGGCAAAGCCATCCTGTTCCTTCATCTCGATCATGATCGATTGTGCGAGCGCCTGCGGCGGAGACTTTCGCAGCTCGACCAACTGGATCGGCGTTGCGACGACGAGGTCGAGCTTCCCGTTGACCGCCGTGTGGTCGTTCATGCTGAAGACTTCGTTCGAATTGCCGTCGAAGACGGCGAGCGACCAGAACGGCACGTTGCCGCTGGCAAGGAAACGCGCCGGTCCGTCCGAGATCGAGAAGCTGCAGACCGCGGTTCTCAGATAAGGATCGTCGTTGGCAAGGCCGGTGGGGCCAGGCGTGCTGGTCAGCGCAAAGAAACTGTCCATCTCCAAAAGCCCGAGGACGCGGGTATAGGCGTCACGGCCCGTGAACTGCGGCAGCGCCAGCACGATGATGATGTGCAGCAGCGCAGCGCCGACCAGGCCGAGGATCGTGGCAAAGAGAACGCTACGCATCGCCGCAACCCGTCTTGGTGATCACCGGCATGGCGAGATCGATCAGGCCGGACGAGCCGGCCGTCGGCGTATCGAGCAGCGTCAGCACCAGCCGGAACGTGCCCGCGTGGCGCACGGCCAGCCAGTTGTCGGGCTGCGCGTTCGGCGACACATGGATGGTGAAGTTGCTGTTTTCACCGCGCAGGACCGTCCAGGAGTTGAGCGCGGAGGGGAGGTCGGAGCCGGGCCGCAGCGGCAGGCCCTCTGCATTCGCGGCGTAAAGCGTCCAGAAGCGGGCCTGTGGGGTCAGCCCAGCAACATCATAGGAGCAGGCCGCCTGGAGCTTTTCGCCCTTGCTGTCGGCCTGGGCGCTGAACATCAGCCCTTCGGCGCCGCCATAGAGCAACTCGCCGGCGCGCGCCCGATGCGCCTTTGCATAGGGGTCGGCATTGGCCGTCTGCGCCTCGGGAAAGGCGACCCAGGGGCCGATCGCGATCGAGCCGAAGCCGACGGTCGCTTTCAGCGCCCATACCGCCGAGGCGATGCCGCCGCCGAAGGCGATGGCAAGGGAAAGCGCGACGAGGAAGGGGATTCGAAACAAGGGCGACTCTACCGGATATGGTCCCGCGGCGTAGCACCGCCGGGCTGATCCACTATGTCGCCGAAATCCGCGGCCGGCGCAACGGCGACGGCCTCGAACCGGACATCGCAACCGGGATAGGAAAGCGAGGCGGGCATGCCCGAACGGTCAGTTGCTGGCTGCATCGGGCTTTGCCTGTCCGGACCTTGGTTCTTCAGCCGCGCCGAGAGAGGCAAGCTTGCCGCCGGCCTTCTCGGGTGCCTTCAGTGCCGGTGCCTTTTCGAAGGTCTCGCCGATGCTGCGCAGCAGCCGGGTGACGTCGGTCGAAAGCGAGCGCGGCCGCACCAACGGCGGCAAGGCGTTTTCGTCCGGCTTCGCTGACGCCACCTGCGGCGGCTGCTTTGCCGGCGCCGTCGGCGCGGTGATCCCCGGGATCGTCCGGTGTTCGATGCCCTGCTCGGCGTAGTCCATTAGCCGCTTGAAGGTCATTGCCGGCAGCGAACCGCCGGTCATGTTGTTGGTCGAGGTGTAGTCGTCGTTACCGAACCAGACCGCGGTCGTATAGTCGCCTGTGAAGCCGACGAACCAGGCGTCGCGATAGGCCTGCGTCGTGCCGGTCTTGCCGCCGACGACGATGCCGTTGTCGAGCGCGGCCTTGCGCGCCGTGCCGATGATCGGGATCTGCGTCAGCATGGAGTTCATCGACGTGTTGGCGGTTTCGGAGAGGATGCGCCGCGGGGGCGGCGCGTCGCGTCCGAAGTCGTAGAGAATGTCGCCGTCATAGTTGAGGATCTGGCTGATCCCGTGGCGGCGTGACTGCATGCCGCCGGCCGGGAACACCGCGTAGGCGGTCGCCTGGTCGAGCACGGTCACTTCCGATGTGCCGAGCGGCATGGTCTTGTCGGTGCGGATCGGGGTCTCGATGCCCATGTCCTTGGCCGTCTGGGCGATCAGGTCCGTGCCGAGCTTGTCCTTGGCGAGGCGCACGGGAATGGTGTTGATCGACTTGGCGATGGCCGTCAGGATGGTGATGCGGCCGGCATAGCTGCGGCCATAATTCTGCGGCGACCAACCGCGCCAGGTGATCGGGGCGTCGACGACGACCGTTTCCGGCGTCATGCCTTTTTCCATCGCTGCCGCGTAGGTATAGACCTTGAAGGAGGAACCCGGTTGGCGCAGTGCGCGGGTCGCACGGTTGAACTGGCTCTCGCCATAGTCGCGGCCGCCAACCATGGCACGCACGGCGCCGCCGTTTTCGACCATCACCAGCGCACCCTGCTTGACGCGGAAGCTCTCGCCATATTGGCGCAGGCTCGATTCCACCGAATCCTCGGCGGCATTCTGCAGGCCCATGTCGATGGTGGTGCGCACGATCAGCGAATGCTGCGCGAAGGGGCGGGCGATGCGCTGGACTTCGTCGAAGGCCCAGTCGAGGAAGAAGTCGGGCGCCTTCACCTGGGCGCGGTCGATGACCGTCGCCGGATTGAGCCGCGCGGCGATCACCTGGCCCTCGGTCATCAGGCCGCCCTGGACGAGGTTGGTCAGAACCTCGTTGGCGCGCCCGCGTGCGGCCGGCAGGTTGACGTGCGGGGCGTAGCGCGCCGGCGCCTTGAAGAGGCCCGCAAGCATCGCCGATTCCGCCAGGCTGACATCGGTGATCGACTTGCCGAAATAGAACTGCGCCGCGGCCGCCGCACCGAAGGTACCGCCGCCCATATAGGCGCGGTCGAGATAGAGCCGGAGGATTTCCTTCTTCGACAGGTTGCATTCCAGCCAGACGGCGAGGAACGCTTCCTTGATCTTGCGTTCGATCGTCCGCTCGTTTGACAGGAAGAGGTTCTTGGCGAGCTGCTGCGTCAGTGTCGAGCCGCCTTGCACGACACCGCCGGCGCGGGCGTTTTCGGTCATGGCACGGGCAAGGCCCAGGAAGTCGATGCCCCAATGGTCGAAGAAGCGCCGGTCCTCGGTCGCCAGCACCGCCTTGATCAGGTGATCCGGTAATTCGTCGATCGGCACCGAGTCTTCGTGGATAATGCCGCGATGGCCGATCTCGTTGCCATAGCGGTCGAGGAAGGTGACGGCGAAATCGCTCTGGGCGCGCCAGTTGCCCTTGGTTTCCTCGAAGGCCGGAAGGGCGAGTGCCAGCATCAGCACCGAGCCGACGGTGCCCCAGTTCATGCCTTCGCCGAGCACCTCGAAGACGGCCTTCTTCCAGCCCGTGACGCGGAAGCGGCGGAAGAAGATGGTGGTGTCTTCCCACCATTGTCCCAGCTTGAAGCCGGCATTCCAGACTGTGGAATCGATCCAGGAGTCGATCCTGAGAAAGATGTGCCGTTTCTTCGGCCGATTATCGTCTTTCCTCGGTTCCCGCACGGTCTCAACCACCTGAAGGCTCTACGGCATCATGCCGGCGCCATGTAATATTTGCACGGCGTCAAATTCCAATCTACTTGCATATCGCGCCGCCGGCCTTAAAAAACCGGCAATTTTCTGCGAAATTTCTGTATCGCGAGCGATTTGACGAAAGTGTGATGACGATGGGCGAAATGCCTTTCTGGAAGGCGAAAAGCCTTGAAGACATGACCGATACCGAGTGGGAAAGCCTCTGTGACGGCTGCGGCCTCTGTTGTCTCAACAAGCTCGAGGATTGGGACACGGGCGAGATCGCCTGGACCTCGATCCGCTGTACGCTTCTCGACGGCGAGAGCTGTCGCTGCAAGGACTATCCCAACCGCCAGGCGACTGTGCCCGACTGTATCCAGCTGACGCCGAAGGCCGTGCGCGAAATCACCTGGCTGCCGCCGACCTGCGGCTACCGGCTGGTGGCCGAAGGGCGCGATCTCTACTGGTGGCATCCGTTGATTTCGGGCGATCCGGAAACGGTTCACGCCGCCGGCATTTCCGTGCGCGGCCGCACCGTTGCGGAAGACGGCATCGATGTCGACGATTACGAGGATTATCTCGTCACCTGGCCGCTGGAAGTGGGACAGGAAAACGCAGAGTAACAAGGGGTTAGCCGAAGTGGCGGAATCGTTTTGGCAGTGCGGCGCCGGCAGGGCCGTTCTGCCGCAACGCACCTCTAGTGGCTGCCGCCGTTCTTCTTGACGAGGCTTTTCGGCGCAACATTGCGCCACGCCGTTTCCATCGACTGCTTGACGAGATCCTCGTCGGCCTGGACGAAATAGAGCGAGGTCCAGCCACGGTCGCCCCAGCCTCCGGGCACCGCCGCGCAGACGCCGGGCTCCATCTCCAGAAGCATGCGTTGCTGATCGGGTGTGAACTTGAAAACGGCGCGCCCGGCTTCCGGCAGGCTCATGAAAATACGCTTCCCAACGCGGAAATCTCGCGTTCCGAAATGCGCATTTTCCTCCGTTCCAGGCAGGCTCAGCGCGAGTCTTTCGATCTCTTCCGTCAGCATGAAGAAAGATTAACATGCTTTTGCCGAATGGCAAAAAGGCTGAAAATCACTACAAAAATTGCAAGGGGTGCCGTTGATGCGCGCGCTCGACAAGGGCGCTAGCGGAGCCTGATCGGGCTGCCTGGATGGGCTTTGGCATCGGTGGTGGCTCGCCCGCCGCACGGGGCGAGAAACATCGCGACCGGCGGTGATAGCCTCACCGCCGGTCCGCTAAGGACTCACCGAAAAGCGCTCTGAACGAGCGCTGTCCGACGACAATCTAGGGAAATGGAAGAGCAGGCCGGTGACGCGCAGGCGCGCCACTCAGCGGGCCTTATTCCGCCGGTGCGACCGGCTTCGGCGTTGCGTCGCTCGCGGCGCGCATCTCACGCCATTCGCTCTCGAAACGGTCGAGCAATGATTGCGGTACTTTGGACTGCTGAGATGCGGGCTGGTTGTTTGCGAGCGTCTGCATGCGATCCTCCCGGGTTCTGTGACGGTTTCGTGATGTATGATGTGGCGGACAATTTCACATCGCAAAGGCTTTGTAAATCAGTGGCTTAAATCATTTAAACGATTGAAAAATCTTTAAATCGATTAATTTTTCGTTTATACACAGCACGCATCGCGCCTAGTCGTCAACAGGTTTAAGTTGCAGCTATTTTTGAAGTAATTTGCGCGCATAGATTGTGGCAAAGGGGCCGGCCGGTTCGCAGGGCTTTGTCTAAGAAGACGACACTGCTGCGGGCGTGATCGATGCCGTGGTGACGCATTGCCGCGGCAGGGTCGAGGGCCGAGGGCCGTGATGGCCGGGCCTTGTCTGAAAGGGCGCCGAACCTGAATCAGTTTCTGATGTGTTTGATTCACGCTGCGAGCGACAGCCGCCAAGGGATTCAAAAGAATCGGCAAAATGGGTGCGCAGCCATGCCGCCCTCTGTCGGGAACGGCGCTGTTTAGGTCAGCAAAAAGATCCTAGCGAAACATGCTTAACGAAAGCTGACGGTTGGGCTGTTCCGTCTGTTGGCCTTGGGTTCCCGGCCGCGTTCCTCGCGTGATCGCGTCGCTCAAACTGTCGCAGGAAGCGGCTATGGCTAGGCAACGGGTTGACCGATGCGGGTTTCCTCCAGGGAGGAATCGCCGCAATCTAAGGTCGGATTTCGGGGGAGGTGATGCGTTTCCCGATAGTGCTCGCCGGTCCGAAAGGCCGACATTCATTTGCCATTCAGCCTCGTTCGTTTATTCCTTCTGCCATGATGCTTCCCAAGTCGAAAGTGCGTTCATGTCTTCACCAGTGATCATAGCCGCGCTTGCTGCAGGCCTCGCCGGCTTCAGCCCGCCAGCGATCAGCGTGCCGTCGGATATTGTCGTTCGTGTGGCCGGCGATTGCAGTGCGGCTGCCGCGCAGGTCGTTGCCGACACCGGCGGCGAGTTGCTGTCGGCGCAGCCGACGTCCGACGGTCAGTGCGTGATCACCGTGCTTGTTCCCGGCAATGGCGGCAGGCCGAAGAAGGTAACCGTCAAGGTGCCGATGTAGGCTATCCCTGCAGCGCCGCGTGCCGTATCAGGCGTACGAAGGTCGCTGTAGCACTTTGAATGGCTGCGTGTTCTTATCCTTAAATCGGCCAGATTTGGCGAAACATGCAGCAGGATGGCCGCGAGAGGAAGTAAAGACGGATGCGCATTCTGATTGTCGAGGACGACGCCAACCTGAACCGGCAGCTCGCCGAGGTGCTGAAGGAGGCCGGCTACGTCGTTGACCAGGCCTATGATGGCGAGGAGGGGCACTATCTCGGTGACGCCGAGCCCTATGATGCCGTGATCCTCGACATCGGCCTGCCGGAGATGGACGGAATCACCGTCCTTGAAAAATGGCGCGGCGACGGCAAGACCATGCCGGTTCTGATCCTGACGGCGCGTGACCGCTGGAGCGACAAGGTGGCCGGCATCGATGCCGGCGCCGACGACTATGTTGCCAAGCCCTTCCACGTCGAAGAAGTTCTCGCCCGCATCCGCGCCCTGATCCGGCGCGCCGCCGGCCATGCGAGCTCGGAGATCGTCTGTGGCCCGGTCCGCCTCGATACCAAGGGCTCCAAGGCAACGGTCGATGGCGTGGCATTGAAGCTGACGTCGCACGAGTTCCGGCTGCTTTCCTATCTCATGCACCACATGGGTCAGGTGGTTTCGCGCACGGAACTGGTCGAGCACATGTACGACCAGGATTTCGATCGCGATTCCAATACGATCGAAGTGTTCATCGGCCGGCTGCGCAAGAAGATCGGCAACGATCTGATCGAAACGGTGCGCGGTCTCGGATACCGTATGCAAGCGCCGGGCAATGGCAATTAGATCGCTCACCGCACGCGTTCTGGTGGTCTCCACCGTCTGGGCGGTGGTGGCGCTCGTCGTGATCGGCGTGGTCATCTCCGAGCTCTATCGCCAGGGCTCCGAGCGCGGCTTCAAGGACCTGCTGCGCGCCCAGCTCTTCAACGTCGTCAACTCGATCTCCGTCAACGAGAGGACGGTGCTGTCGGGTAGTCCGCAGCTTGGCGACCTCCGGTTTTCACAGCCGCAGACCGGCTGGTACTGGATCGTCGATCCGATCGGCGAGTTCGACACGCCGCCTTTGATCTCGACCTCGCTCGGCAACGGCAAGCTGCCGATCGCCAGCGTCGACGAGGTGCCCTTCGATACCGGCTATGTCCGCTTCTACACCACCAAGGATCCCTTCGGGAACGAAGTCGAGGTCTCCGAGACCGAGGTCGTTCTCGACATCCAGGGCCATACGGCGCGCTTTCGCGTGGCGGGCAACCGCGATGTGCTCGAGGCCGACATCAACCGCTTCACCCGCAACCTGACGATCGCGCTCTCCATCTTCGGTCTTGGAGGGCTCGGCGTGAACGCGCTCACCATCCTCTTCGGTCTTAGGCCTCTCGATGAGGTCCGGCGCTCGATGGAAAAGATCCGCGCCGGCGAAAGCGAACGGTTGGATGGCGCATTCCCGCGCGAGATCCAGCCGCTCGCCAACGAGGTCAACGCCCTGATCGACAGCAACCGCCGCATCGTCGAGCGCGCCCGCATGCAGGTCGGCAATCTCGCCCATTCGCTGAAGACGCCGATCGCGGTGTTGCTCAACGAGGCGCGGGTGCTCGAGGCATCGCACGGCGAGCTGGTGCGCACCCAGGTCGATGCGATGCAGACCCAGGTTCAGTCCTATCTGAGCCGCGCCCGGATCGCGGCGCAGCGCGAGTCCGTGCTGGCGCGGACCGAAGCGCAGCCGGCGCTCGAACGCCTCGTGCGTGTCATGCGCAAGCTCAATCCGGAAAAGCAGGTTCATCTGTCTATCAACCCGCCGGGGCTGGTTCTTGCCATGGAGTTGCAGGACGTCGAGGAGACCGTCGGCAACCTGCTCGAGAATGCCGCCCGCCACGCCCGAGCCGAGGTGTGGTTGAACGTCAGGCCGGCGCCGAGCGAGGTTCATGCCAAGGAACCAGGACGGCAGTGGATCGTTCTCGATATCGACGACGATGGGCCGGGGCTCAACCCCGACCAGATCGCCGTGGCGATGAAGCGCGGCAAGCGGCTCGACGAAAGCAAGCCGGGAACCGGGCTCGGTCTTTCGATCGTCAGCGAGATCGTTCGGGAGTACCAGGGCACAATCACCCTGTCGCGACGGGACGAGGGAGGCTTGCGGGCGGAACTGGTTTTGCCGGCGGCCGTTTAGAGGGTGCGGGAGTAATACGTGGGTCTGGCGTCGCTCGCTTGCGAATCCATCGTGATTTAGGGGTCACACCCGTGCTTGAAAATGTCACACCCGCAGGGCCCGCCGTTGCCTCGGCACGCGGGGAATGCCAAAAGAAAATCAAGGACTAGTCGTCACCGTGCTCGAATGGAACGAGCGTAAGGATGCGGCTTCGGATAGGATGATTGAGTGTCGCGGATCATGAGGAACCAGGCAGAAATGACACGGGCTATTGTCGTCGGCGGCAGGATCGTTGTGGTCGCTTCGGCCGTCGCACTGGCCGGATGCGGCACGACGGGCAGTAAGGGCGCGGCCGGCAGCCTCGGCTCGACGGCGACGCGCGGTGCCACCTCGACCAATTACATCGCGGCACTCCAGGGCGGGGTCATTGCGCGTCTCACCGATCTCGACATCGGAGCATCCGACCGCCAGAGGGCGCTGGAGGCGGAGTACCGCGCACTTGAAGCGGCCCCCGGTGGCCAACCGGTGACCTGGGACGGGCGTGGCGTCAACGGTTCGGTCGTTGCAGCCGCTCCCTATCAGGTCGGGTCGCAGAACTGCCGCCAGTATAGCCACACGGTTACCGTCAAGGGCCAGCCGAAGACGGCGCGGGGCGCTGCCTGCCGCAACCCGGATGGCAGCTGGACGCCGCTGACCTGAGGCCTGGCGGACTGGGGTCTTCCGGATGCGCCCGGGCTGCTCGATCCGCCGTTGCGGCGAAACGCCTCAAATCTCCGTCATAAGGGGTTTTCGTGTTGGAATGGCATGGGGGCCATAGTATTGAGCTTCCATGTTGTTCTGGATCCTCGTCGCCACCCTGACGGCGGCCGTCGCTGCCGTGCTCATCCTGCCGCTGCTGCGGGCAGGGGAAGCCCCGTCGTCTCCCCACAGCCATGACATCGAGGTCTATCGCGACCAGCTCGAAGAGTTGAAGCGCGACCAGGACAGCGGTCTGATCCGCGGCGATGATGCCGAGCTTGCGCGCGCCGAAGTGGCGCGCCGGCTGCTGGCCGCTGGCGAGAGCGACAGCGAGGC
>NZ_JTLA01000087.1:0-17693 GCF_000799055.1 Ensifer sp. ZNC0028 | reverse complement strand
TCATCCGCCTGCCGGCACCTTCTCCCCGCAAGCGGGGCGAAGGGACATTGCCGCATCCTCTTCTGCACTCTCAAACCGCTGGTGGGGCACGTCCCCTCTCCCCGCTTGCGGGGAGAGGGTTAGGGTGAGGGGCGGCCTTAGCCTCAAACTCAATACGGCGCCTGCACCGGCCCCATGCCGACATAGACGGTCTTCAACTCGCTGTAGTGGTTGAGTGCTGCCACCGAATTTTCGCGGCCGAAGCCTGACTGTTTCGAGCCGCCGAAGGGGATTTCCACCGGGCAGAGATTGTAGGTGTTGATCCAGAGCGTCCCGGCTTCGAGCTGGTCGACCACGCGGTGCGCGCGGGTGATGTCGGCGGTGAAGACGCCGGCCGAAAGGCCGAACTCGGTGGCATTGGCGCGCTTGATCACCTCCGCCTCGTCGTCGAAATCGAGCACGCACATGACGGGTCCGAAGATCTCTTCGCGGGCGATCGTCATGTCGTCGGTGACGTCGGCAAAGACGGTCGGCTGGATATAGGTGCCTTCACTGTTGACGGCGTTCGGGATGCCGCCGCCGGTCACGAGGCGCGCGCCCTCGGCCTTGCCCTTCTCGATATAGGAGAAGACCTTGTCGCGCTGCGGTGCCGAGACCATCGGCCCGAGCTGCGTCGCCTCGTCCATCGGGTCGCCGATGACAATCGCCTCGGTGCGGGCCTTCAGCCGCGTCAGGAACTGTTCCTTGATGCCCTTCTGCACGAAGACGCGGGTACCGTTCGAGCAGACCTGCCCGGTCGAATAGAAATTGCCGAGCATGGCGCCGCCGATGGCGCTTTCGAGATCGGCATCGTCGAACACGATCAGCGGCGACTTGCCGCCAAGTTCCATGGTCACGTGCTTGAGTTCGGCCGCGGCCGCACCCGCAACCTTCTTGCCGGTCGGTACGGAACCGGTCAGCGACACCTTGGCGACGTCGGGATGGTTGACGAGCAGCGGGCCAGTTGAGCGGTCGCCCTGGATGACGTTGTAGAGACCCTTCGGCAGGCCGGCCTCGACGAGGATCTCGGCGATCTTCAGCGCGCCTAGCGGGGTGTTTTCCGAGGGCTTGAAGACCATGGCGTTGCCGGCGGCGAGCGCCGGCGCACCCTTCCAGCAGGCGATCTGCTGCGGATAGTTCCAGGCGCCGATGCCGACGCAGACGCCGAGCGGCACGCGCTTGGTATAGGCGAAGTCGCCGCCGAGCGGGATGTAGTCGCCGTTGAGTGCCGTCGCGATCACGCCGCCGAAGAACTCGAAACTGTCGGCACCCGAGGTCGGGTCGGCGACGATCGTCTCCTGGATCGGCTTGCCGGTGTCGAGCGTTTCAAGCTCGGAGAGCTCGCGGTTGCGCTCGCGCATGATCTCGGCGGCGCGCTTCAGGATACGGCCGCGGGCGGTCGGGCTCATCGCTGCCCATTCCGGCTGGGCGCGCTTGGCAGCCGCGATCGCCTTTTCGACGATGGCGGGCGTTGCCGCGTGAAGGCGCGCGATGACTTCGCCGGTTGCCGGGTAGATGCTCTCGATGACGGTGCCGGCGATGTCCTCGACATATTCGCCGTCGATGAAGTGCGAGGCTTGCGGTTGGGCTTTCATCTTATTCTCCTCGCGGATAGCGTTTGGATTCCTCGAGATTGTCGAGGTTCATGTGGTTGCGCATGTAGCGCTCGGATGCCTTTTGCAGCGGCTGGTGATCCCATGGATAGTAGGCGCCGTTTCGAAGCGCCTCATAGACCACCCAGCGCCGTGCTTGGCTTTCGCGCACGGCCGCATCGAAGGCCTCCATGTCCCAGTGAGCGGCGCACATGTCGCGGAATGCCCGCAGGGTCGCGGCCTGAAGCGGCGTCTCCGGATCGACAGCGAGGTTCTTCAGTTCCAGAGGGTCCGCCTCAAGATCGTAGAGCTGGTCGGGATCGAGTGCGCAGTGGATGTATTTCCACTTGCCTTCGCGGATGGCGACGAGTGGTGCGTAGGAGGCCTCTGCCGCATATTCCATCAGCACCGGCTCTGAGCGCTCCTCGCCGTTGATCATGGGCACGAGGCTGATGCCGTCGGTCCAGGGTTTTATCTCGTCCATGGAAATGCCGGCGAGATCGGCAAGCGTCGGCGTCACGTCGAGGTTGGAGGTCGGCGCCAGATGCAAGCCGGGCGCGACGCCGGGACCGGCGACCATCAGCGGCACGCGGGCCGAGCCCTCGAAGAAGTTCATCTTGAACCACAGGCCACGCTCGCCAAGCATGTCGCCATGATCCGAGCAGAAGAGGATCAGCGTGTCGTCGAGCATGCGGGTGCGCTTCAGCGTGTCCATCAGCTCGCCGACCTTCTCGTCGAGGTAGGAGATGTTGGCGAAATAGGCCCGGCGCGAGCGGCGGACGTTGTCTTCCGTGAGGTCGAAATTGACGTAGTCGCAGGAATGCATGATGCGCTTGGAATGCGGATCCTGCCGATCCTCCGGCAGCATGCCGATCTCGGGCAGCAGGTGCTCGCAATTCTCGTAGAGATCCCAGAACTTCTTGCGCGCCACGTAAGGGTCGTGCGGATGGGTGAAGGAAACCGTCAGGCACCAGGGGCGGCGCTCGGCGTCGTCGTTTTCGCGCGACAACTGGTAGAGTTTCTGGTTGGCAAGGAAGGCGACCTCGTCGTCATACTCCATCTGGTTGGTGATCTCGGCAACGCCGGCGCCGGTGACCGAGCCGAGATTGTGATACCACCAGTCGATGCGCTCGCCGGGTTTGCGATAATCCGGGGTCCAGCCGAAATCGGCCGGGTAGATGTCGGTCGTCAGCCGCTCTTCGAAGCCGTGCAACTGGTCCGGCCCGACGAAATGCATCTTGCCCGACAGTGCCGTGTAGTATCCGGCACGGCGCAGGTGATGCGCATAGGTCGGGATCGAGGATTGATACTCGGCGGCGTTGTCGTAGACGCGGGTGCGGCTCGGCAGTTGCCCGGCCATGAACGAGGCGCGGGCAGGGGCGCAGAGCGGCGACGAGGTGTAATTGTTGCGGAAGCGGGCCGAACGGGCCGCGAGCGCTTTCAGGTGCGGCGCATGCAGGAACGCGGCCGGTCCGTCCGGAAAGAACGTTCCGTTCAGCTGGTCGACCATGATGATCAGGATGTTCGGTCTTGCGGTCATGCGGCCGTTCCCCGGTATGTGAGCCGATCGATGTGCGAGGTGACGTAGTCTTCGGTGAGCGCGATCGAGGCTTCGATGCTGATCGGCGCGGAGCGCAGACTCTGGCGGATATAGAGCCCGTCGATCATCGCAGCTGCGCCTTCGGCGATGCGTTCCGCGTCATCGTCGGCACAAAGCGTCTTGAGGCTC
This sequence comes from Ensifer sp. ZNC0028, assembly GCF_000799055.1. Lineage (NCBI taxonomy): Bacteria > Pseudomonadati > Pseudomonadota > Alphaproteobacteria > Hyphomicrobiales > Rhizobiaceae > Ensifer > Ensifer sp. ZNC0028. The sequence goes on along the minus strand of NZ_JTLA01000087.1, from coordinate 14,354 downwards.
GCCAGCAAATTGGAACGCAGCCGCCGGGCATAGACCACGAGCAGCCGCCGCACCTCTTCCGAGCGCTGCGCTTCCGAGTAAAAGGCAAGCCATGCGGCGATCGTATCAGGGGCGAACTGGCTTGCCTGGAAGGAGACGCGGATGAGCGCGCTCAGCCTTTCGCGCGGGCTCACGACTGCGCGGAGCGCCGTCACCGTGTCGTCGCGCAATTGCCGTAGAAGGCTGCGGATGGTCTCGATCAGCAACTGTTCCTTGCTGCCGAAATAGTGGTGGGCAAGGGCAGGGGAAACGCCGGCCTGGCGGGCGATTTCGGACATGGTGACGGCAAGCGTGCCCTGGTCGCCGATAACGCGTAGTGCAGCGTCCACCAGCGCCTTGCGGCGCACCGGTTCCATCCCGACCTTCGGCATCCGTCTCTCCCTTGACAATGATCAGTCTATTTTTGATTGACTCATCAATCAATAAAAATCGGCAGTGTTTTCGCTTTCCTTTTGTGCAGAAATCCGGCTCAATCCCCGCGTTAGCGATCTCGCGTTGCAAAGGACTGGAGGTTGAGATGACCCACGCATTCGATCGAGCCGACAAGTCAGCGGTTGCCGGTAAATGGGGGTGGTTCGTCGCCCTTGGCGTGCTGTTGATCATGTGCGGCGGCCTTGCCTTCGGCAATCTGCTGATGGCGACGGTCGCGTCCGTCTATTATGTCGGGATCATCATGCTGGTCGGCGGGCTGTTCAATCTCGGCCATGCCTTTCAGGTGAAGGGCTGGGACAGCGTGTTCTATTGGGGCCTGAGCGGCGCCTGCTACACGATCGCCGGCCTCTTTGCCTTCATCAACCCCGTGCTTGCCTCGTCCTTCCTCACCTTTATCATGGCGATCGCCTTGATCGTCGCCGGATGCTTTCGCATCTGGGTCGGCCTTAAGCTCAGGCCCCTGCAGGGCTGGGGATGGGTGGCGCTTGGTGGCTTGGTCACGCTAGTGGCCGGCCTGATCATCGCCGCCGGCTGGCCGGTCAACAGCCTCTGGATCCTCGGCCTGTTCCTCGCCGTTGACCTCGTCATGCAGGGCTTGTCGCTGATCGCCTTCGGCGTGCTGGCCAAGAGCTGAGTTTAGCTTGAGGCTCTGCTGCCAAGCAGCGCCTCGAGCAGCCGGAGCAGGTCGCCGCGAAGATCGGCAAGGCCGCTCGCGGCGAGTGCCTCAAGTCCGATCAGCGCGCCATAGAGCGCGCTGGCGCCGCTGCGGCTCTCAGCTGACGAAAATCCGCAACGACCGAGCAGGACGGCGATGTAGCCGAGGCGGCTTTCGTCGACGGACTTAACGGTCATGGCGGCCATGGCGTCGAAGCGCGCCCATTCGCGGACCGCGCCGTCCGTCAGCAAGCCGCCATAGGGAAGGCTGCGTTCGTCGGTCGCGGCATGAACCAGCAACCGCAGTCGCTCTCGCGCCGGTACTTCCAAGGCTTCGATTTCCGCGATGATCGCGTCTGTCGCTTCGCGCGCCCAGTGGGCAAGCATTTTTGCCTTCAGGTCGGGCACATCCTTGAAATGCCAATAGAAGGAGCCCTTGCTGACCTTCAGGTCGCGCGCAATCGCCTCGGCGCGGATCGCCTGCACGCCGCCCGTCGTCAGTGCACGGAAGGCAGCCTTAATCCAATCATCGCTCGTCAAAGTGTTCTTTGTTGCCATGAGCTTCCATACGTCACCGTATTGACGGATGCAACCAGGTGGCGTACATACGCTACCGTATGGTGACAATTGGAGGCGGACGCATGAGCAAATGGCTTCTGGCAGCGGGCACCCTGTCCCTGGCGACAACGGGCATTCATCTCTTTGCCGGCGGACCGGAGGTGCATGTGCCCTTGCTTGCGAGCAGCCCGTCGGCGCTGCTTAAGACCTATGTCTCGCTTCTCTGGCACGCGACGAGCGCCATCCTCCTGGTCAACAGTCTCGCCCTGCTGCTTGCCGCCGTGAACGGACGTTACCGTGTGCCGCTCGCCGCTGCGGTGATCGTGCAATATTTCGCCTATGCGGTGCTCTTCATCGGTTACGGCCTTGCCTATCTCGGCTCTCTCTCGACCACGCCGCAATGGGCGGCTTTTCTCCTCATGGCCGCGCTCGCGGCGATCGGCGTGCGCTCGGGCAAAGGGTCTCCGCCAACCATGGCCGCTTGAGGCGGTCCGCCCATAGGCAAGCAAGGAACCATCATGTCGACGGCAATCGCGATCCTGCTTTTCCTCGTCCTTTCCGGTATCGCCGGGCTGCATGCCTACTGGGCGTTCGGCGGACTTTGGCCCTGTGACGACGAGGAGACGCTGGTGCGCACGGTGGTCGGTACGAAGCACCGGTCGGTGATGCCGCCGGTCTGGCTGACACTGGTCGTCGTTGCACTGCTCTTTGCGGCAGCGATCCTGCCCTTGTCCGTGACGCCAGTCTTTGCGGACATGTTGCCACCGGTCCTTGCCTATGGCGGCCTTGCGGGGCTCGCCGCCGTCTTCGTCGCCCGTGGTCTCCTAGCCTACACCACCGCGTTCCACCAACGCCATGGCACGGAGCCCTTCGTGACGCTCGACCGCCGCATCTACGGTCCGCTCTGCCTGGCCATCGGTGCCGGATACCTGGCATTGCTCGTTCTCGCCTGATCCCATCCTGGCTCGACGGTCAGGATTGGGCAGACGCCGACCGATCACGGGACTTGCTCATGAAATCACTGATTTCATTAGAGTGTTTGCATCTGATTGGCGCAGTTGCGGCTGTCACATAGCTTTCATCAAAGCTTCATAATGGAGAAAGACTTCGTTGACGCTTGCTGGCCATGCTGCCGGCGTTCGACCGTCCGTCCCATATTTCTGGAGCCCGGCATGTCCGCCGCCCCCGCCGAAATTCTCTCGTTGCGCCGGTTCGGCGACGACCAGATCGTAACGCTCGCCAAGCTGGTGATCGAAACCGCCTTCCAGCCGATCGCGGAAGCGGCGACCGGCACCGTCTTCGGCTACGAATCCCTGATGCGCGGTTTCCAGAAGCTCGGCTTTGCCTCGCCGCTGGAACTGCTCGACAAGGCGGAAGAAGAGGGGCAACTGCTGGCGCTCGAGCATATGATCAACAGCCGCGCCGTCGCCGGCTTTGCGACGCTGCCCGATCATTCCGCCCGCACGCTCTTTCTCAACTTCGACTCGCGCCTTGTCGGCGGCGAAGGCGACATTGTCGAACGCCTCGTCAACCACTTGAAGCGCGCCAACATCGCCCCGTCGGCACTCTGTTTCGAGCTTTCCGAGCGCTTCGATGGCGGCAAGATGCCGGATTTCTCGGCCCTCGTGCGCGATCTCCGCCTTGCCGGCTTCAAGCTGGCGATTGACGATTTCGGCGCCGGCTTCAACGGGCTGAAGCTCCTCTGCGACCAGCCCGTCGATTATGTGAAGATCGACAGACATTTCATCTCCGGCATCGAGGCCGATGCCCGCAAGCGTCATCTCGTCCGCCACACGGTCAACACCGCCCATGTGCTCGGCACGCGGGTGATTGCCGAAGGCGTTGAGACCGAGGCGGAATTCCTCACCTGCCGCGACCTCGGCTGCGATCTGGTGCAGGGCTATTACGTCGCCCGGCCGACGACGCATTTGAGCGAGCTTCTGCCCGCCTATCCGCATCTCGACCAGAGCGTCGCCAGCCGGCGGTCCTCGTCTTCGCTCGACGGCATCCTGATCCGCAAGCAGATCGAGCAACTGCCGACCGTTCGCGAGAGTGACGAGCTCGATTCCGTCTTCGATCTCTTCCGGCGCAATCCGCGCCAGGGCTTCTTCCCGGTCCTGAATGCCAATGGCGAGCCGCGCGGCATCCTGCACGAATATCACGTCAAGGAGCTGATCTATCACCCCTTCGGCCGCGATCTTCTGAAGAACCGCATCTACCAGCGGCGGATCTCGCACTTCGCAAGCCCGGCGCCGATCGCCGATCTCGACACGCCGGCGGATGAGATGCTGAAGATCTTCGCCGGCATGGACGGCAGCGATTGCCTGATCCTGACGGAGAACATGCGCTACGCCGGCACGCTCTCGGCCTCGTCGCTTTTGAAGATCATCAACGAGAAACAATTGAAGATGGCGCAGGAGCAAAATCCGCTGACGGGTCTGCCCGGCAACCGCGCCATCCGCGACTATGTCCAGGACGCGATCCTCGACGGCGATCATGCGCGTTACTTCTGCTATTGCGATTTCGACGACTTCAAGCCCTTCAACGACACCTACGGTTTCCAGAAGGGCGATCTCGCGATCACGCTCTTTGCCGCCCTGCTGCGCCGCCATTTCATCGGCGAGGAGAAGTTCCTCGGCCATGTCGGCGGCGACGACTTCTTCGTCGGTGTCAGCGGCTGTTCGGTGGAGGAACTGGAGGCGGTGCTGAACCGCCTGCTCGACGACTTCCGCTCCGACGTTTGCCAGCTTTATTCACCGGAGCATCAGGCGGAAGGTCGCATCAGCGGCCACGGCCGCGACGGCGCGCCGAAGGAATTTCCGCTGATGCGCTGCTCGATCGCCGTCCTCGGGCTGCCGGAGGGCTTTGTTTTCTCCGACGCCCAGGCCGTCAGCGCCCGCATCGCCGAAATCAAGTCGCGTGCCAAGGCGAGCGAGACCGGTCTGGTGATGGACGCGCTCGGCGGCTGAGTAGCGCCCTCGACGACCGGCCGCGAGACAATCAGCCTTTTCGCCTCGCGTTTCCGGCGCTACCTATGCGCCTTGAGAATTCGCGAGGTAATGCCATGTCTCTTCCATCGGAAATGCAATTCGTCGACCTTCCGGCCCCGGGCGGGCCGGAAAACATGATCCTGAAGAAAGGACCGTTGCCGGAGGTCAAGCCGGGCGAGATCCTCGTTCGGGTGGAGGCGGCCGGCATCAACCGTCCCGACGTTTTGCAGCGCAAGGGCGACTACCCGCCGCCGCCTGGCGCAAGCCCGATCCTCGGCCTGGAAGTGGCAGGCGAAGTCGTGGCGATCGGCGAGGGGGCTCAAGGGTTCCGCATCGGCGACAAGGTCTGCGCGCTCGCCAATGGCGGCGGCTATGCGGAATATACGGCAGTGCCCGCGACCCAGGCGCTCGCCTGGCCCAGGGGTTATGACGCCGTGAAGGCGGCCGCCCTGCCGGAAACCTTCTTCACCGTCTGGGCCAATGTCTTCGACATGGCCGGCCTGAAGGCGGGCGAGACGATCCTCATCCATGGCGGTTCCAGCGGCATCGGCACGACGGCGATCCAGCTTGCCAAGGCCTTCGGCGCCGAGGCCTTCGTGACGGCCGGCAGTGCCGAGAAATGTCGGGCCTGCGAAGCGCTCGGCGCCAAGCGCGCGATCAACTATCGCGACGAGGACTTCAAATCGGTCGTACTCGAGGAGACCGGCGGTCGCGGCGTCGACGTCATTCTCGACATGGTCGGGGGCCGCTACTTCGACCGCAACATCGGCTCGCTTGCCAAGGACGGCCGCCTCTCGATCATCGCCTTCCTCGGTGGGGCCAAGGTCGAAGGCGCGAACATCGCGCCGATCCTGACCAAAAGGCTGCATGTCATGGGTTCGGCCCTGCGCCCTCGCACGGCTGCGGAAAAGCAGGCGATCCGCGACGGCCTGGTGGAAAAGGTATGGCCATTGCTGGAAACAGGCAAGGTCGCCCCAGTCATCCATTCCGTCCTGCCCTTCAGCGCGGTTGCCGACGGCCATCGACAGATGGAGGAGGGCGACCATATCGGCAAGATCATCATGTCCCTGTGATCGGAACGATCGTCGGGCCTGTGATCGGCGGCGAAGAGGAAAACGATCTTCGACCATCGTCGCCCTTGTAATCGCTGACGGATCGCTTACCTTCAAATCATCAGCAACGAACAGAAAGGAAGGTGGTCCAATGTCTAATGAGATTTCGGTCTTGGTGAAGGGCATGGAAGAGGTGAAGATGTCGAGGCAGCCCTCGGCGTAATCCCCGCCTTCCTTCGGGTTTAACAGCCCGGGCCAGTCATACGGCCAAAACTCATGGAAGGGTCGCCTCGCGCGGCCCTTTTCCATTTTCGGGACTTGCTCTGGACCAAGCCTCGCCTAACCGGTCGACCCGGCCGGCGCTGTGTCTTGGATCAGCAGCCAGGGGTTCGGTTCGTTGTCGATGAATTCCTCCCGGACATGCTTCAGCACTTTCCTCTGCCCGGCAAAGGGCACCATCCGGAGCGCTTCGGCAAAGCTTGCCCAGCGAAAGTCGCTGTGTTCGGCATTCAGCCGAACCGTGGCGCCCTCAGTCGCAAAGCCGACGAACACGGGCAGCAGGCTGATGGCGTTGCGGTCGGCCTCGTAAAATTGCTCGCAAATGTCGGCGGAATAGAAACGGTCGGGCCGCAGCCCCGTTTCCTCCTCGACTTCACGCAGGCCCGCCTGCCAGGCCGTCTCATCCGCTTCGATCGCGCCGGCGACCTGGCACCAGGTTCCCGCAAGTGTTCCGGTGCGCTTGAGAAGGAGAACCTCGAAGGTGCTCCCGGCCGGGCGGAGAACGACAACCGAAACGGCAAAGCTCCTGATCGGTATTTCATGCATCGCGCGCGTCCTTCTCATTCGACCGGCGGACCATGCAACGCAAACCGCCGGCGCTCAACTTAAGCGATCGCCCGTCGAACCAGCGCCATCATATGCCGATGCGTCCGATCGCCGGGACCTTGATGCCGGGATTGGCGAAGTCGAAACCGGCGACAAGGCCGAAGAAATGCAGCTCGAGGCCGCTGCGAACACCGGCCGAGATGCCGGCCAGGCCATAGAGTGTGGCGTGCAGGTCGCGCCCGTCGGCATCGATCTGGAACAGCCTGCCCTCCGGCAGATAGTCGCGGCCGACGGCATCCGGTGGCAGGACGGCGCCGAGTTCCGGCACGGAGCGCAGCACGTGGGCGACGAAGGTGTTGGAGTTCGGCCCGGGCCAGATCCGGTAGCCGCCGGGCGAAGCATAGGGATAGCTGGCGATTGCCGCCTCGATCTTCGGGATCAGCCGCGTGGCGTCGGCACCAGTCACCGAGACGACCAGCCGCGGCTCATTCGAGTACCAGCGTGCATCCGCCGGATAGCCGTTCTTGCGGATTGGTTTGCCCCAGCCGACCTTGTCGTAGCGATCGTAGGTGGCAGCGCCCTCATTCTTGGTCACGATCCAGGCGTGGCTTGCGACAGCACCCTTCATGCCGCCCGTGGTTGCCGAGAACACGTAGATTGCCGCGTCCGCGCTTTCTGCCGCTTTCGGCAGGATGCCGGCCGAGGACCAATCGGCGTCACGCCAGCTTTGCGGCCGGTCCTGCATGTACCACCAGCCGGCCGAGGCCAGCGCCGGCAGCAAGTAGATGACGAGAAAGGCGGCGGCCAGCCTGCGGGCGAATTTCATGAAAACTCCGTTTCTTGCCGGTAAAATCCTGCTAAATGCACGGAGCAATTTCGGATATTTGAGGGCAAGGCATGTCAAATCCCGTTCTCGTCGAAGTTACCCGCGGAAACCTCGTCGAAAGCCGCCACCGCGGCGTGGTCATTGCCGTCGACGGCGACGGCCGGATTGTCTTCTCGCTGGGTGAAGCCGACAGCGCCGTCTTCCCGCGTTCGGCCTGCAAGGCAATGCAGGCGCTGCCGCTGATGGAAAGCGGCGCGGCCGATGCCTACGGCTTCGGCAACCGGGAGCTGGCGCTTGCCTGTTCCTCCCATTCCGGCGAGCCGGAACATGTGGAGCTGGCCGCCAAGATGCTAGCCGCTGCCGGCCGCGATGTCTCAGCGCTCGAATGCGGCGCCCATTGGTCTTCCGACCAGAAAACCCTGATCGGCCAGGCCCGCAGCCTGGAAGCGCCGACAGCGCTGCACAACAATTGCTCGGGCAAGCATTCCGGCTTCATCTGCGCCTGCTGCCATTCGGGCACCGAGGTAAAGGGGTATGTCGGCTACGACCATCCGCTGCAACGCGAAATCCGCGGCGCGATGGAAAGCCTGACGGGCGCGATCCTTGCCAAGGACAATTGCGGCGTCGACGGCTGCTCGATCCCGACCTATGCGGTGCCGCTGAAGGGGCTCGCACACGGCTTCGCGAAGATGGCGACCGGTGTCGGCCTCGAAGCCGAACGTGCCCGCGCCTCGAAGCGGCTGATAGAGGCCTGCATGGCCGAGCCCTTCTATGTTGCCGGCACCAAGCGCGCCTGCACACGGCTGATGAAGACGGCGCCCGGACGCATCTTCGCAAAGACCGGTGCCGAGGGCGTGTTCTGCGCCGCCATTCCGGAAAAAGGCATCGCGATCGCGCTGAAGTGTGAGGATGGTACGACCCGGGCTGCCGAAGCCATGGTCGCGGCAACGCTTGCCCGCTTCTTCCGGGGCGAGCCCGAGCTGCACGCGGCGCTGATGGCGCAGGCCAACCATTCCATGCACAACTGGAACGGCATCCATGTCGGCGACGTCAGGGTGACCGACGCCTTCGCCGCCTGAGCCGCAGCGGGGCGGGCCGTCTCGGCCCGCTCAATTTTCCGATGGTCCGCCCGTTGGCGCAGCACGCCATCAAGCGCCGATGATCGCAATGTCCGTGCCGTCGTAAGGGGCGAGCATGTCGTCACCGATCTCGTTCGGAACGATGAAGCCCGAGAGTTCAGGGATCGCGGCCACGTGGTGCGGCGAGACCGCATCGAATTTTTCCGTCGTTGCGAGCACGTAGGTTTCTGCGGCCTGGCCGAGGATCGCCCGCTTGACGGCCGCCTCCTCGAAGTCGCCGGTCGAAACACCGTGGGCCGGATGAATGGCGGTGACGCCGAGGAAGAACAGGTCGACGCGGATGCCGGCGATCGCTGCAACCGCTGCGGCTCCTGTCGCAACCATCGAATGCTTGTAGAGCCGCCCGCCGATCAGGATCACCTCCGCCTCGTGGCGCTCGAGTTCGGCGGCGATCGTCGGGCTGTGGGTGACGACGGTCAGCCGCATGTCGCGCGGCAGCGCCCGGGCAATCTCTGCATTGCTTGTGCCGCCATCGAGAAAGATCGTCTGACCGGCCTCGATCATCGCAGCCGCCTTTTGTCCGAGCCGGCGCTTGACGTCGCCGGCAATCTCCTGACGCGCCGCAAAGTTGGGCAGCGGCGGCACCAGGGGCAGCGCGCCGCCATGCACCCGCTTCAGCAGTCCCTCCGCCGCCATTTCGCGCAGATCGCGCCGGATCGTGTCCTCGGACAAGTTCAACTCGTCGGCCATGCGCTTTGCGACGACCTCGCCGTCTCGTGCCAGTCGCGCCGAAATCAAAGCCCGCCTCTGTATCGTCAGCATGAAATGTCTCCTTGACTCTTCACGATATTGCACGAAATATCATGAATATTCCAGAATAATCTGGATCGTTCATCGCATCTCGGGAGAGAAAAATGCTGATCTTGATCGCGGGCCCCTATCGTTCGGGAACCGGTGACGACCCGGCGAAAATGGCCGCCAATCTGAAGCGGCTGGAAGAGCCGTCCTATGCGCTTTTCAAGGCGGGCCATGTGCCTGTCATCGGCGAGTGGGTGGCGCTGCCGGTCTGGCATGCGGCCGGCGGCGCGCGGATCGGCGACGACCTCTATGAGGAGATTTTTCATCCGGTGGCGGGCCGATTGCTGGCGCTTTGCGATGCGGTTCTGCGCCTGCCGGGCGACAGCAAGGGGGCGGACAACGATGTCCGCATCGCCCGTGAACGCGGAATTCCCGTCTACTATCGCCTTGAGGACGTGCCCGGCTGCAGCGAGCCGCTGGTCGCGTGAGCGTGCAAGACCCGGCAGTTGCAGCCTGCCGGGCACCCCTAACGACGGCGGACGGCAGCGATCCTTCGCCGCCTTGCCACTTCTGCTTGTCAATCGGAGTGACTTCCTTTCTTCTGCGGCCGGTCTTTGCTTCGGAGCGACACGGCAGGAAGCGCCCGGTTCTCCGTTCGCATGCCGCTTCGACCCACCGCAATTGACAGAGCCGGATCGGTTGATCGACATCACGTAAACCGATCCGCATGATCGCAGAGGAGAGCTTAAAGTGTTGAAACTGTTCTACGCCCCCGCAACCTGTTCATTGGCCTCGCATATCGCGCTGGAAGAAGCAGGTGCCGAGTATGAGGCGCGCCGTGTCGATTTCTCGACAGCCGAGCAGACCAAGCCCGACTATCTCGCGGTGAACCCGAAGGCGCGGGTCCCCGCACTCGTGACCGACCGGGGCGTCATCACCGAAACGCCGGCGATCCTGACCTATATCGCGCAGGCCTTTCCGGCCGCGAAACTCGCCCCGGCGAACGACGCCTTCGCCTTCGCGCAACTGCAATCGTTTCTGAATTACCTCTGCTCGACGGTGCATATCGCCCATGCCCATGGTCGCCGCGGTGCACGTTGGGCCGACGATCCGGCCGCGCACGAGGCGATGAAGGCCAAGGTCGCCTCCAACATGACCGCCTGCTACGAACTGATCGAAAGCAAGATGTTCGAAGGGCCGTTCGTTTTTGGCGACAGCTATTCGATCGCCGATCCCTATCTCTTCACCGTCGCCGGCTGGATCGAGCCCGATGGTGCGGATCCCGCGCGCTTCCCCAAAATCGTCGATCATCGCAACCGCATGACCGCACGCCCGGCCGTCGCCCGGGTGCTGGCAGCGCTGAAGGTCTGAACCATCGAGCCTGCGGCTACATCAGGATGTAGTTCTTCGGCTGCGGTAAAGGCGGAAGGTCGGTCTCGCCGAGCGCCTCGCGCAGATTGATTTCGATCGTTTCGGCAAGAGCGACGATCGGAAGGTCGTTCGGCAACACGCCGAACGGCTCCTCCAGCTCGTCGCCGAGCGCGTCGAGGCCGAAAAAGGTGTAGGCGACGAGCGCGGTGACAAACGGCGTCGCCCAGCCGAGCGCATCGGCAAAGCCGAACGGCAGCAGGAAGCAGAAGAGATAGGCCGTACGGTGCAGGAGCAGCGTATAGCCGAACGGCACGGGGGTGTTGCGGATCCGCTCGCAGGCCGCGAGCATGGCCGACATCCTGCCGAGCGTGCCATCCAGCTGCGCCCACTGAAAATCGCTGATCGTCCCGGTTCCCCGCAGGCCGGCGAGAATGCGGCCCATTTCGCGCAGCAGAAAATCCGGTCCGTTGCGGCTGGCCTTGTAGTCGGCAGAAAGATCCGCCGGCAACCGCGCCAGCGGCCTGCCGACATCGCTTCCGGGTCGCAGATGGCAGACCAGTGCGTGGCCAAAGGCGATCGTGATGTCGAGCAGCCGCTGCCGCTCGGCCTCGGCAAGGATCAGCGTCTGGCGGGCGAGGTCGCGCGCGGTAAAGATCAATTGCCCCCAGTCCTTTCGCGCCTCCCACCAGCGGTCGTAGCAGGCATTGTTGCGGAAGCCGAGAAACACGGAGAGTGCGATGCCGAGCAGCGCGAAGGGGCCGCTGTTGACGCTCGGCACGAGGCCTGGATCGACGCGGTGCGCCCAGACGACAAGGGCAGAGAGGGCAAAGACGAACAGCACTTGCGGAAAGATCCGCTGGATGACCGACCCTCGGAGGATGAAGAAGAGTTTCAAAAGGGTAGGGCGGTTGCGAACGATCATGGGAATACCTGTCCGGCTGTTCGCTTAACCGGTATAGGCGCTGGCTTCGAAATGGAAGGGCCGTCCGTTCGGTGACGTTCCCCGCATAGTCAGGATTATTTTGCCGGTGATGTCGGGCGTTCTCGCTGCCGCACGTCCTTGGCGTGTAACGCCAACAGGGAGGCAGCGACGATGCGCAAGGTGGTTGCAGGCATGCAGATGTCGATCGACGGTCTGATCGACGGGCCGGATGGCTTTACGGATTGGGTCGAGTCCTGGTCGGATACGTTCGACCTCCTGCCCGAGATCGACGCCTGCGTCCTCGGGAACGGCATGTATTCGGGCTACGAGCAATATTGGAGCGCGATCAAGCGCGACCCGCATGCGCCGCTGGAGTTCACCGGCCAGCTGCCGACGTCCGAAGAAATCGAATATGCGGACTTCGCACTTGGCACGCCGCATTACGTCCTCTCGAAAACCCGTTCCGACGTCGAATGGGAAAACGCCAGGATCGTGCGCGACGCCTCCGAAATCGAGGCGCTCAAGCGGGCGCCGGGCCGCACCATCTATGTCGTCGGCGGCGCGCGCACGGTGTCGAGCCTGATGGATCACGGCCTGATCGACGAACTGCGTCTCACCATCCACCCGCTCGTGGTCGGCAAGGGGAAAGCGCTGTTCGACACGGTGGCTGCGCGTCATCACGTGCAGCTCGATGACGTGAAGCGGCTGGATGGTGGCAGGGTCTGCCTGGTCTACAGGGTCGGCGGCGGGGCTTGACCGGCGTCGAGGAAGCTCGCGGCGAGCCGCTTCGGCGCCTTTTCGCGCCAGGCGGCAACCAGTCGCCCGGTGAGGCTTTGGTCGTCGATCTCCGCGAGCCGCACCAGCATGGCGGGCCAGCCCTTGTAGTGATCCGTTTGAAAGTAGAGCCTTGGGTCGAGCTCCAGCAGCATTTCCTTTTCTTCGAGCGCGCACATGACGACCAGCGTCTCGCCATCCTTCATGCGCACGAAACTCTTGTCCTTCACCAGCAGTGCCGGTGTGCCGTAGGACGTGCCGATCGTCACCTCGGGCAGGCCGGCTGCCTCCGCCAGCCTGACGACACGGATGAAGTTGCGCTCGAGATCGTCGCTCATCCGGCCAGCATATCACATCGCGGCTGCAAAGCCGCAGGCCCTAGAGGCGGCTGCCGGTGCACTCCGCCGCGCGAGGCCACGGCCAGCCCGGGAAGGGCAGGTCGCCGAGTTCGCGCTCATCCATCCGCTCGAGATCCGGATGCTGCAGCGGATCGCGCGCCCAGGCGAGCGGCGCATCGTCCCTTCGTTTGTCGGATGTTTTGAGCGGCGTCAGTTTCGAGAGAAGCCTAAACATGGCGGACCATCCTTTCGATGCTTGGATGATCCGCCTGTCCTGTCATCTTTTCAATTGAGAATGGCAGAGATCGTGTTTAGAAAAACTATATGAGAGATCTGAATTCCGTGCATTTGAACGGGCTGCGCGCCGTCGAGGCTGCCGGCAGGCTGGGATCGCTGGCCGCGGCGGCGGACGAGTTGGGCGTGACCCCTGGCGCCGTCAGCCAGCAGATCGCCAAGGCGGAGGCCCAGCTCGGCCGCGTCTTGTTCGAGCGCACCCCGCGCGGCCTCGTGCCGACCGATTTCGGCCAGCGCTTCCTCGCGCGCATCGGCAATGCCTTTCACGAACTGGCGGAGGCCGTGGCTTCGGCGCGTCGCCGCGACGAGTCGGTGCTGACGATCTCGGTTGCGCCGGTCTTTGCCGCCCGCTGGCTGGTCTATCGGCTCAATCGTTTTGCCGAACGCCATCCCGACATTCGCCTGCGCATCGACGCGACGACCAAGCTCGTCAATCTCGAAACGTCGGACGTGGATGTCGGCATCCGCGTCGGTACGGGGGAATGGCCGGGGGTGAAGTCCGAGCCTCTTCTGCAGCAGGAGGTTTTTCCGGTCTGTTCGCCGGCGATGGCCGAAGGGCTTCGAGAGCCTGCAGATATTCTAAAACTGCCGGCCGTTATCGACGGCCATTCGATGTTCAGCTGGGAGGTGTGGCTCCGCGAGGTCGGGCTCTCGGGCGCGGAAATGAACGTGCGCCACACCTTCAACGAGGCGTCGCTGGTGCTCGATGCGGCGATCTCGGGGCAAGGGGTAATGCTCGCCTGGCAGACGCTCGCCGGCTTTGCGATCGCGCAGGGCAGCTTGGTGGTGCCGTTCGGCATCCGGGTACCGACGGGCTTTGGCCACTACTTCGTCAGCGCGCCGTCACGGCGCGAAAGCAAGGCCGCCAAGGCGTTCAAGCGCTGGGTTCGTGACGAGGTGGAGGAGGGCATGCGCCTGCTCGACATCAAGGCGCCGCGTGTTGGCTTTAACGCGGCGACCATGGGCTGATCGCGGGAAGGCCCCCTATTGACCGCTCCTCAGTCCGCCAGCTCTTTCAGCCGTTCTTCCATCATCGCCTTGAAGGCTGGGCGGGCGTGGCAGCGGGCAAGCCAGGCCGAAACCCGCGGATGCTTTTCGAACAGCTGCGTCTGGCTCATGGCGTAGCGGAAGACCTCCGCAAGATTGAGGTCGGCGACGGTGAAGCGATCGCCGACGAGATAGTCGCGTCCGTCGAGGTGGCTTTCCATGCGGGCAAAGACCTTGTCGAGCGACGTCACGCATCTGGCGATCATCGCCTTGCCTTCATCCGTGTTCTCGGTCCCGTAGTCGTAGGTCAGGATGATCTCCACGGCGTGCGGCTCGACCTCGGTCGCCCCCCACATCGTCCAGTTGCCGATCAGGCCTTCCTCGGCGATATCGGCAGGCGCCAGTGGCCCGCCAT